>PLXD01000588.1 GCA_003151295.1 Chitinophagaceae bacterium
TCAGGTGCGACCTGGTTGGGAGCCAATTGAGCTGTCGCTTTTTCTATTTTTATACGAAAGGCGCTATCCTTGGCGAGTATGCGGGCTGCTTCATTCACATGATTAAACAAGGCCCTGATGAGTTGATTGTCGATCGTCGGTCCCATGCAAACACTCGCTTCTTTCCCATTAGGCAAAAAGAAAGAATTTTCAGGAGAATTGGAAGGAGAAGTCACCAGCCAGCCATGCCGGCTTTCCCGGATCATCGAGCCGAGATAGAATTCCGCGGAACCCTTGAGGATCGGGTAGATCTTTTCCAGGTAGCTGAGATCCTTTGTAAAAGCATAATGTTCCCAGAGATCGTTACAGATCCAACCCGAACCTGAATTGGTGGCTCCCCAGCCCGGATATTCGCCGGGAGAAGTATAGCCCCAGACATTCGTGATGGGATGTGCCACCCAGCCCACGGCCTTGTAATAGATTTTTGCGGTTCGCTCTCCAGGTCCGACAAGCCCTTTCACGAGCTCATAATAAGGGGCGTTCAGCATGGGCAGGTTGGCAGGTTCTATCGGCCAGTGGTTCATCTGGATATTGATATCCAGGTGGTAATCCCCGTTCCAGGGTGTCTGTACGGTATTGGCCCAAAGCCCCTGCAGGTTCGGCGGAAGAAGCCCCGGCCGGGTGCTGCTGATGGCCAGGTAGCGTCCATACTGGAAATACAGTACCGGCAAGCCATTGTCGGAAGGGTCCTTGGCAAAAGCCATCAATCGCTCATTGGTCGGCAAGTTGGAGTTCCTGTTCCCTTCTTCTAATTCTAAAGAAGCCCGGCTGAAGAGAGCGCGGAAGGCTTTTATATGTTCCGCTTTCTGAACAGCATAGGGCTTGGCCATAGCGGCCTTGAGCAGGGCGGCAGCGCGCTCTTTGAAACCGGCATCGCGCTTCCTGAAATCAGCGGCCCCGAAATCCGTGGTGGAAGAGATGATGATCGTAAGGCTATTGGCCTTTTCGACGCCGATCGTGCTATCGCCTCTTACCAGCTTTCCTCCATCGGCCTGCATGCGCAGCCGGGTAATATATTGCATACCGTGTCCATCTGTGCCATTGTTCAGTTGTCCGCTCATTTGGAGTTCTTCGCCGGATACTACCGTCTTATAGTGTTCCGGCCGGTCGAGGGCGGCAGTTATGTTTAGCGCACCAGGGCGGCTGGCCGTAAAACGCAGGATGATCACATCCCCGGAAAAGATTGTGAAATATTCGCGGATGTATTCCACCCCCCCTATTTTGTAACGGCAATGGGCAATGGCATCAATCAGGGACAGCCCGCGTGTATAGGCTTCCGGTTTCAGGCCGGCCGAATCCATCCCATCATCGAAAGAGAGGTGCAGGTTGCCCAGCACCTGGTAAGAACCGTACGGCACATTGGCCCCCTGGCCCCCACCTGATCCGGGCCCTTTGCAAACAAAGGATTTATACATGAGGTCCTGTGCTTCGTCATTCTTACCCTGGTCCAGCAGGAGCCGGATGCTATCCAGGTATTTGCCGGCATTGGGGTCGTCGGCATCCTGTATGCCACCCGACCACAAGCTGATATCATTCAGGACGATGTTCTCTTTTTGTAGACCGCCGTCAGGCATAGCGCCCAGGCGACCATTGCCCAGCGGAACACAGGCTTCCCAGATAGACGCCGGTTCCCTATACCATAAACGAAGCGGTTCCCCCTCCCCGGCTTTTCCTGCCTGATGAGCCATTCCTGGCCGGGCAGCTTGCTGTGCATGCAAATTTTTCATGCCCGGGAATAAGAATAGGATCCAGGCAATCGCCATTGTATAGCTGAAATATTTTTTCATGATCTTCGATTTCTTGTAGCTGATAGCTCTTAGCTGATAACTTATAGTCGGATATTGTTATATCCCGGGACCTGTCGGCCTAATGGCCCCACCACGAAGCCGGGATCGGCAGGCCGCCTTCCTGCCTTGCCAGGACTTCCTTTCCCTCCTCGCCAAAGCTATATCCCAGTTTCAGCGCCTTGTCGCTCTTATCCTGGATATACGCCAATTTGAAAACATGGGCACCTTTTTTCAGCGCGATCCGGCCGGTTTTCTCGGTATTGGCATGCAACCCGTCATTATCAACCACTTGTTGTCCGTCTATCCAGAGCTTGCCACCATCGTCCACCGAAAGGTAGAAGGTATAGATCCCATCCTGCGGCGCCTTAATATAACCCGTATAGATCAGCCCGGCATAATCTTCCCGGGTCAGATCCTTGATGGAAGGCGCGGAGGCGATCGCATTTTTCACAGGAGTGGCATTCTCCAGGTCGTCTACTGATTTGGGTTGTAGCTCGTATGCGGCCAGCTTCAATCCATTTTGCAAACCGCCCGGGTGGACAGCCGGCAGCAGGGTGAATACGGTCACGGGAACCGTTACGATATTCCCCGGCAATTTACCCGGCGCAAAGGACCGGGCGGAAAGAGTACCCGAACGCTCTGCCAGGAAAGGCTTTTTGTACAATGCAGAGGTTTCGTCAGGCTCCGATCCGTCGAGGGTATATCGACATTCACCGTTATCTCTAAGCGCAATAGAGACCATGGGTTTTAGGGACTTCCCGAGATAGCTCAGCGCTACTTTCGGGTTGAGCGCAAAAGCCCCTGCCTGATTAATTTTTATTACGTAGGCGTACTGCTCCTTCTGCCTGTTCGGATCAAAGGCAGGAAATTTCACCACGAGGTCCTTGCCTTGCTGCTGCCATTCCAATTGCTGATTCGTACCCAGCATTTCTACCCGGGTACCGGGCGCGATCGCCAGGTCCTTTATCAGGAATTGGCTGCGGGGCCATTTGGGCAGGATGGCATATAAATTATTCTGCGTGGGATTGTAGGTAAAGAAACATTCCTTCACTGCAAAACCCGGATCCGGATCGACGGTCAGCTTGAGGAGCAGGTCGCCGCTACCGCTCTTGGGTTTATAGTCCCTCCTGCCTTCGCTCCACTGCCCTGTTACTCTCCACCTTGCCGTATTATAGATCGCCTCGCTATTCCCTTTCATCCAGTCGCCGATCTGCAATAGTCTCTCCTGCATGATGGGCGGTATCTTGCCATGCTCATCGGGTCCGATATCGAGAAGGAAGTTACCACCGCCGCTGACCTTATCGATCAGTTGCAGGACCAGGGCCTGGGGGGTATTATAATCCCAGGCATCTTCATTGCGGTTATATCCGTAGGAGAAGCCCATGCCGCGGCTCTCTTCCCAGTAATGATCTTCAAAATTGAGGTCGGGCTGGTATTCGGGGGTATAAACGCCGCCATGTTTGAACCGGACGCCGGAGCCCCAGCGATCATAGGTGACGACCCGATCTTTTACCGGGCTTTCATTGTACAACCAGGTAAGGAACTCTTTGGACTTCCAGGTCTCGGCAGTTTCATCCCATTCTCCGTCCGTCCAGAACACATCGGGTTTGTAGGTGTTGATCACGTCCTTCATTTGGGGCCACATATGTTCTGAAACATATTGTTTACGGTCCTTAAGCCAAAGCGGGTTATACCATTCATACAGGGAATAGTACATGCCCGGATGGACACTGGTCTTGCGAAGAGCCGTGAACAGGTCGCCGAGCAGATCCCGGTGGGGTCCTGTCTCCATGGCATTCCAGGGAAATCCCCAATCTCTCGAAGCGTCTTTACTCGGCCATAGGGCGAAGCCGTCATGGTGCTTGGAAGTCAGCACCACATACCTGGCCCCCGATTTCTCGATGAGCTGCGCCCATTCATCGGGATTGTACAATTCAGCCTTAAACTGGTTGGCCAACTGATAGTAGGTGAGATCGCCGAATTCCTTTTTGTGATACGCGAGGTCTGCGGAATCGCCGCTATTCAGGCCGTTCTCATACCATTCAGCATATTGCCCCTTGGTACGGAAGCCCGGAACGGAATAGACACCCCAGTGTATGAAGATCCCGAACTTGGCATCCTTAAACCATTGAGGCACGGGCCGCTTATCGAGCGATTCCCAATTGGGTTGATAGGCCTGCGCCCGAAGGATCGTAACCGCCAGAAAGCATGCAGTCGTTAATAGCGAAATTCTTTTCATTAAAATCATTTTTTATTTTCTTATTTATATCTTCATTCCCTTATCTCTTGTCGATCACCATTCAACGATCGGTTAGCCCTTATCAGATCTTACTATCCACCGGCCCCTTTGCTCTCAGCACCAGCTTACCCCCGGGAATAGTTGTCAGTTTCAGAAATCCATTCCTTTCGTCTTTGACGAAGACCCCTTTATGGGATACAATGGTATAGACTGAAAAAGGCAGCTTCAGCCGGGTGGTCCCGCCTTTCTCGGAAAGGATACTCACCTCCTTAAACCAACCATCCCGTTTTTCCGCACTGACCAGGAACGCGCCTTCGGCACGCAGACTCTTAAATGACAAGTCTTTCCACTGCTTGGGAACCGCCGGAGCGATCTCTATAAACCCGGCATAGCTCTGCAATAGCATTTCCTGCAGGCCCGCAGCGAATGCAAAATTCCCTTCGAGGGTAAAAGGCCGGTAGGTAAATCCGGAATAGCCGGATTTTGTCTGATCCCCATTTAGATGAAAGCTATTCGGGGCACAGAATGCACGGGCAAATATCCCCAGAGCCCTGGCAGCCCCCTCCCCATCCTTGGCACGGGCCTTGAGATTAGCCAGCCACGAATAGGAATAACCGCACCAGGCCGAAGGGCCGATGGAATCCAGTAACGCAATCGAATGAGTAATGATGGCCCTTGCGCTATCGCCATCCTCCCATTTAATCAACCCGAGCGGATGGATGGCCATCATATTGGAAAAATGCCTGTGCGATTGGTTGTAAGACATGCCGGGAGCGAACATCAGCTCACGGTTACCTGTCAGGGCAAAATCCCCGAATTCCGCTAATACCTTCTTCCAATGCAAAGACTGGTCCTTCAATCCCAATTCATCGGCCAGTTCGGCTGCAGTCCGGAAGGTGAACTTCATCAGGGCCAGATCGTAGTTCGTATTCCGGGGAAACCAGGCGGAAAGGCTGTTGTCGTTTATCTCGGGACTCGAACTCATCGGCAGTTTTCTTTTTCCCAAAGAATCCCTTTCATGGGTCATGCTTTCCAGGAATACCGCGGCTTCCCGGATCCAGGGATAAGCCCTGTCCCGAAGAAAGACGCGGTCCATACTATAGCGCCATTGCAGGTAGTAATGCTGTCCCAGCCACGCGACGACAGTTGGGGAAAGAGAGTATTGCACCCATCCTCCCATCTCCGTCCCATCTAACGTCGTCACACCCGGAACAGCAAGTCCCGGCGACTGGAAAAACAATTTCGTATACCTTTTATAATTGGCCTTATTGGCATCCAGGTGATCAAGGTAAGACAAGCCTTCTTCCAGGTGATTGCCGCTATAGCAAGGCCAATAGCTTAATTGAGTATTCAGATCATGATGAAAATCTCCCTTCCAGGGCGGCAAACGGCCATTGTCCGCCGTCCATACCGCCTGCAGGGAAATAGGGGGAGCACCCCTTCGCGCTGCCGACCCGAACTTATATTGCTCCATATACCATTGCTTCTCTATCACCCGATCGGGTACGCCGATGGCAGACCGTCTCCAGAATAGCCACCACCAGTCCGCATGAGCGGTATAATCTGCGGTATAACCCCGTTGAAGAGCATTCGCCGTGAGCTCTGTTGCCCGGGGATCTTCTTTGCTGCTACCCGGAGCCTTCCTGCCTGGCATTTTCCCGCCCCGATACCGTGATGAAATGCTCCAAACCCCTTCCACGGTATGCGCATCGATCTTTTTCCAGCGGACGCTGACCTGGTAGGACATTCCTCCCCATCCCTCCTGGTCGTATAGGAGGGTGCCCTGAGGCCCCCGCTCAACAACTCCTTGTTTATATCCCAGCAGGGCCAGGTCATCCCCTTCGACATTGCCACGAGCGGAAGGATCGATATTCCCTTGATACTTGGGGGCGACCAATTCCGGCAGGACGGCAGGATCTATATTTTCGAACCGGAACCAACCTACCGGTTGTATGGCCTGCACAAAGGTTTGCAAGCGCACTCCATTCGACCATTCCACTTCGCAGATCGCATTTGCAAGCTGCAGGTGTACCGATCGAACCGCTCCCCATCCGTCTGTATTGAATTCCAATGCGGCGCCCGGGATCTTGGAAGGAGCCGGGTCGTCATTATAAGGCCGGTCGAAATACTCCTGCACCACCCCGTATTCTTTCTTCAATACCTGGCCGCGTATCCATTGGTAGCTGAATTCTTTCCGGTGTAATCCCTTCATCGGACGCATATCCCACAGATCGGCGCGGTCGAGCGATAGACGCAGCTTTTGGTCTTTTTGCCATACCAGTGTACCCAACATGCCATTGCCCAAAGGGATCGCCTCATCCCAGGCGGAAGGTAAGGAGTCGAACCGGAGGTCCTCCTTGCCCGATGGCTGAGCCGAAAGAACATGCTGTAACAAACAGCATACTACCAGAACGATCCAATTCCTCATGCAGGGTTTTTTCATGTAGCTCCTTTGATTATTGATTGCCATTGAATGGGTCTCCCATCTTACCGGTCTGGGGCATCCAGCAATTCATACCCCAGGGTAAAGAAACGGTCTGTGCCTTCATTCCGGCTGCCGCAAAAATCAACAAAAACAAATGGAACCCTTTCTTCTTCATCTTTTATTTATTGTTTTAGTTTTCTATTTCATCGGGGCCGCCCCATTTCAACCCTTCATCGAAAGCTCCAGCTTTTTCAGCGTCGGCGCTCCGCCCGCTCTCTTCCCATCGACCAGAACCTGTAATCCTTTTCCACGGTGGTAACGGTCACCTGTACGGTCATAAAGGATCGTCAGCATCCGCCCGTGATAGAGCAGATTGTCCAGGCAAAAATAATCCCATACGCCGGCGGGAATAAGGGGATTGACCACAAGGGTATTACCGGAGCCGGGTCTGAGCCCGATCAGCCCCGTGATGACGAGGTCGCAAAAAGTGGAATGGTTATAATCCTTTCCTCTTTCTACTCCTCCCTTCTCAGCTGACCAATGCCCATTCTCCCAGGTCGATAAACGGGTGCGAGAAATCCAGTCCCCGGTAAAAGGATTGAGGTTCTCATCTATCCAGGGAACGATCTTCCCGTCCGTTTGCTTACGTTGCTGCGATCGGGAATAGAGTAACAGCAGCCTGAAATAATCCGCACGGGTAATATAGGTTTGTGTGTAATCGTTCAGGAGATTGGCCAGGGCCGTCAGGGTGATGGAAGTCGCCAGCGGCCAGGAAGGCCCGTCCCATTGGCATTCATGCCCCTCATAGGATACCCGGAAGCCCGGACTCCCCTGCTCGGCCGTGGTTGGCCCGTAGGGAGCGTAAAAATACTGCGGATCCATCAGGAATTTCCAGGCCCGTGAAAATTCCTTCGAAGGGATATCGAAGCACCAGGGAGTATAGCCGTGTAACTCGCGGGCCGAACAAAGCTTATTATTCTCCATCACCTTAAAAAATCCGGCGGTGTCATCCCAAAGCCTGTCTTGCAGATTCTTTTTGATAGCATGTGCTTTTTCAATGAACAAAGCCGATACTTCTTTGCGATCCTCCCAGTCCGCGATCCGGGCGATAGCCATAGCATCTGCATACCGGTAAGAATTGATCGTCGCACGGTATCCCGGACGATCCTGATCCTGATCTCCTTCTACCCCCCCGCAAATAGAACACTCCATGCCGTCCTTGCCGGGATTCTGCCAATACAGCCCGTTGCTGTCCAGCCGGTTCTTCTCCCAGTCACGATAATCGCTGATCAGGTCCCCTTCCAGGTCCATTGCCAATCGCCGGTCTCCCGTTACCAGGGCCTGGTTCCAGATTGCATCGGCCATCCAGGAACTATATGCCTGCCTGTCACCGCCGCCCCTGTACCAGAATTTCGCATAATCATTTACGTATTGTGAATCGTGCAACCAGCGGCCTTCATAAACGTGCAGCGCCGCAGCGCAGTTGATGGTATTGTATTTTCCCGCCCAACTCACATCCGGCAGGAACTCGAGAATGACGAATCCCTCCGGGGTCTTCCGGATATGTTTCCGGTAGGTCCACCACCTGAAATAATAGGTCTGCTCCAACTGCTTGTCCGGACAGTCCAGTAAGGGGATATTCTTCGAGAGGAATTCCCAGCTCCTGTCATTCGGTATATATTGGGGATAGAGTTCCTGGTCGCCGGCATTGAAGGATTCGATATAATGTTTATAGGCCTCCGTGCGCAACACCCTTCCCTGTGCGCCGGCAATTCCGGGAAACAAAAATATCCAGGCGATACAATGGATACAACCCGTCACTATGGTTAGGATCTTTGTCATCAATCTATCCTTCATCGGCAAATGGCGTTTATTTTAAAATCCCAGGTCCTTTCCCTCATGGATCGCGATCCCTATCTGTTCCATATTGTTGTGGCGGCCGTTATAATACAGCAGCCAGCGGTCTCCGTCTTCTATAGCATACGGTTTATAAACGGCACTCGAATCCCAGGCAAGACCGGGTTTTATGAGCGGGTTGCCTGTATATCTTTCCCAGTTCGAGATCCCATCCTTTGAGCGGGCCATGCCGATCTGCGCATAGTCGATATTCTTAAACCCGATATAGAACATCAGGTAATCATTCTTGCGCCGGATCACCTGGCAAGCCGTCACCTTGTCCTGCTCCCATTGATGAGTGGTGTCATTGCGAAAGACAGGGTTACCTGCATATTTCTCCCAATGGATCCCATCTTTGCTCGTAGCATACCCGATCGCGTCCGGTTCATATTGCTCCCCGCCCGAATACCACATCCTGAAGAGTTTCGCCTCTCCGTCCCAGATCACATGGGGACACATCAACGCTTTTTTCTCCCAGGGCTGGTCCGCCGCCAGGACCGGCGATGCGCCGATCCGCCTGAAATGACGGCCGTCCTCGCTGACTGCATACCCGATTGCCGATACGCTGTCATTCTCCCCGGTATACCACATATGATACTTCCCGTCTTTGCGGATCACGACCGGCCGGTTCACATCCCGCTCCCATCCGCTGCTATCGTTAAAGGGCAGGCAGATGACCGGCTTTGTCCAGCTCAGCCCGTCTCCGCTGGTGGAAAGTGCAATACTCCGTTGCGGACGCCAGGAGCAGAACATTTCGAAATCTCCGGGCTGATCATGCAGCACGCTGATATCGAAAATCGTCCCCAGGTCTCCACCAAGAACGGGATTTTTTTCATATTTCTTCCACCCCCCGGCCGTTTCGGCGTTTTCACTTTTTTGGGCCGGATGTTCGCGGCAAGAACCCCATCCCAGGCAAAGGAACGGAGCCGCGATCAGTAAGTAAAGAACCTGCTTTTTCATTTTAGTAACTAATTTTTATTCGCCGTTTTTCAATGTTATTTTGACCGGAATTCCTGCCCCCAGGGACAGCCGGATACTGTCACCGGAGATCTTCCAGGCCGCAGCCGCCCTTCTGCCATTTTCCGTCAGGGAAAAAACTTCCAGGAGCTTGCCCCTGAAATTCTCCGGCAGCATCCATTCCGTATCGCCCCCTTTCTTACTGAAAACATAGACCCCATTCCCGATCGGGATAAATCGGTCATCGTCCCGGGCGATCACCAGGTTTCCCCGGGTGACCAGCAGATGATCTTTCTTCGTATCGATGGTCGTCACCGTGCTGTCATCAAATTTCAATACCCACCCGCCTGCGTTTTTCATGGCATCGACCAGCTGACGTTGCTGGTAATAGAGATACAACAGGCTGCCAAGGTAGATCCTCTCTTTCAGGACTTCCCAATGTTCTTTGAATCCAGCATTGCCGTTCTCCTTTCCGTAGGCCAGATCTTCGTGAAGCGAGGTCCCCAACCCGCATTCCAACCGTCCCCGGCCCTCTCCGAGACCACCGGCCACAAGCTTACGGTGGTAAGTCATCAGGTTGGCTACTGTTGGATCATCGAGATGCCAGACCCCTGATACCAGCCCGGTCAGATAATGGGGCATCCCATTCTGCCCCTCGGTGGTCACTGCTATTCCTTTTCCATTCAGCCATTGCAGGATCGGTTTCAATCCCAGGTCCAGCTCTTCAGTAACCCCAATGCTGTCTTTTTCCCAGGCGGGGTTGCAATTGATCGTGCGCATGGCGTCGATGTGTAGGATCTCCTGTACGGGTACGGTCTGCAAAAGCCGGTTTAGCCTTTTTACGGCGGCCCCACTCTGCCAGTCCTTATAATGAGAGGCATGATAGGCGGTATCGGAATGGAACATTTGCCAGAACATAGGCCCGCCGTCATAATCGGTAGCCATGAGAGCTGGATCAAAACCCTTGTTATTGGAATACGCATCATCTATATTAATGTGATAGGAGATGCAAGTATTCAGGTGATCCCGGTACCAGGCGGATCGTGAGACAAATTTCTCATGGGAGCCCAGGCGCTCGTTCCACTNNCAGTATCCAGCGAAGGGTAACCGGTATCATGCCCCCTGTATTGCCAGCCAACCAGGTACGCGATCTGGGGCAGGCCATCGGTCAGGTTATGGATTGCCTTAAGAATTATATCGAGCTGATCCAGCGTAGTAGAAGGTTGCGACAATGCGGGCGCGTCCATGAAGACCTTAAAGGCAATGGACCCGCGGATGGTATCCGACACATCGGTAAGCTGGCGGTTCTTCCAGTAAAAATAATCGCGGTCATCGCTAAGGCTGTCGCCATTGAGGTCCCCTGCAAAGAATAGGGTAGCCTGCAGATCCGGCATCACCTGCCCCGCCAATCTGTAATGCCAGGTATTCAAACCTATCGAGAATCCTTTACCGGGACCACCTTCCAGCATGATGGGGAAGACATCGGTATTGCTGACGAGGGCGGTCACCAGGCCCCCCTTACGCTGTCCGTTACCGCTGCGAGTTCCGGGATACCAGAGACAGGCGTCGATTCCGGATTCGCCCGATACGCTGTCCCCTACCCTGCCTCTGAATTCATCCATGGTCCAGAGACCCCTGTTATCGGACTTTTTCTTTTCCCAGGGCTTTTCAATGGCAGATTGCCGGGTCCACCATTGCAGGGAACTGTCGGCCGTATGCAACAGGGGCTTGTCTCCCCATGAAAGGCTTACAAGCTGCTTCCTCGGATCACGGAGATGACCGACCGAAAAATGAACGCCATCGGAGCCCAGCTCAATGGTATAGTCGAACCCAATTTCCTGTGAAGCCAGCGACAACTGATACTCTACCCGGTTGCCCTCCTGCCGGAAGCTTGTATTCCATTCTTTCCATGGAATTAACCGGCCATTGACGATCCAACCCGCCGAGCCCTCATCGCCTTCGAAGGCCATCCCGGCCGGTTTGTAGGTATAGGAGCGGATAGCCGGATGATCCCCCCGCAGCTCGATCCTCAATACCTGGTTTTCGAGCACTATCGTTGCAGGCTCTTGCCGGCAGGCGGACAGGACGGCAAGAGCACCCACCCATAAAACGGTATAAAAAATTCCCGTTCCCATACTTAATAAATTATCTGTTACTGTTAATCCTTTGCTTTTAATCCTTAATCCTAATCCGTTATTGTTAACCCAACCTCTTTAATCTATCCGGTCATTACTGAATTAATCCCCTGACCTTAACAGACCTGAAGACCGCCTTACCATGTTTGACATAGAACCACAGGAAATCGCCTTTCTGCTCCGGCTGCCGGTTGACGATGCATCTTTTTCCGTTCACACATACATCCAGTATGTCGTTGCTCATAATAATATCCAGTTTAAAAGGCTGGTCCAGGCCGTTGACATCGGCTATACAGGTATTTCCCAGGCAGACTTCCCGGTTGTTCGCGGAAAAACTCAGTTTATAGCCCCCCGGTCCCTTTTCCCGGGATCGCAGGTATAACCCGGTCTCCTCGTTATTGCCGGAAGGATCTATTTT
>PLXD01000367.1 GCA_003151295.1 Chitinophagaceae bacterium
GTTGCGCAAGGTGATGGTAGGTCTGTGCCAGGCTATCGAATTTCCTGTTGACGAACGCTTCCTTATTCACCAATGCGGCCATCAGCTTTACCCATTCGGTCCGGCCGAGCGGGCTGCCTTCGAGCCATTCCGTGTTCAGCAGAACGGGGATGCCTGCATCGGTTAATGTTTTATACCTGCCAAAACCGGCATCCGGGTTACCCATGGCTATCAATACNNTCGTCAGGATCAGTTCATTATTCATATTGCCGTCCAGGCCTACCTGTGTTACTTTGCCGGCTTTGATATTTTTTCTCACAGTAGGAGAGGTGATATATTCCAGGCTTCCCAGGCCGGTGATCCGGTCGGCCACGTTTACAAAATCCGCCAGCGCCACGTGCATGGAAGACATGCCAATGATCGTTTTTACGGGAATATTGATGACCTGCGCTTTGGGATATCCGGCAGGAACGGGGAAGCCTCTTTGCACCAATAAGTATTGCAGGGTATCGGTTTTGTCGGTAAGACGATTCAATACCTTTACCAGTTTGTAATGGTCGTAATAATCAATGCTAAAGCCATGCGCATATTGAATAACGCTTTTCGCCCCGGAACTATCTTTTTCAGCAGTTCCTGCGTCGGTAGTACTCTTCTGTGTCCCTTCCCGGCAGGAGGTAAGTAACAGCGAGCCGATTAAAACAAGGGCCAGGATGCCGGTAAGTAGCCAGTTGAGAAAGCAGGTAAGGATCCCTGTAAGGAACTGGGGATGGAAGCGGGCCGGTAAGTGGAGGCGCGGGCGATTTTTGATCATAGTTTATAACTTTTGTCTATAATGATATCCGCTACAAATTTCAATCTTTCTTCCACGGAGACCTGGGCAGTTTCCTTAGTTGATAGCCTACAAGTCTCCGTTATCTCCGTGCCCGTGTAGCATAGTTCAGGATTGCAGGGTTTTATAAATTTCTTCCATATCGATGTGTTGACGGATCAGGGCGGCCAGCCGATCATACTGATCTCCCTTGTACTGGTGGTAGTCGAAAGTTTCTCCGGGCAGTTCCGTGTAAGGTGAAATGAGCTCGTCGATGACTGTCTGGTTATCTAAAATGCCATGCAGGTAGGTGCCCCAACATTTATCGTGCAGAAAATAGCCGTCGGCGCCGCCCTCCGGAAAATAATTGAGAGGCCTCTCTTCCCGGGTGGCCCTTGTAGTTCCCATGTGTATTTCATAACCCTTACACAGTTGTTCCCGGTCCCTGAATCTGAATGAGCATTGCCGTGTGGTCTTTTCCGCCTGCATGGCGGTCCTTACAGGCAGGAGACCCAACCCGTCCACCCGGTCCCTGCTCGTTTCCACATGTAGGGGGTCTTCCACCTCTTCGCCCATCATCTGGTATCCTCCGCAGATGCCGATGACCGTTTTTTGATTTTTAAAGGCTTTGCGGATGGCTTCCGCGGTGCCGTTGTCTTGTAAAGCAATAAGGTCTTCCAGGGTGTTTTTGCTGCCCGGCAGAATGACGATGTCGGCTTGTAAGATTGCATCGGCCGTTCCGGTGAAGAACAGGTTTACCCTGGGATCCTGCCCGAGGCGGTCGAAATCGGTAAAATTCGATAACCGGTTCAGCAGGACGACCGCTACGTTCACTTTCCCGTGGATCGGGCCGTTCTGTTTATACTTGAGCGCAATCGAATCCTCTTCCTCTATAAAAATGTCCCTGAAGAAGGGAAGGATGCCGGCCACGGGCGTCTGGCATAGATCTTCGAGCATGACCCTCCCCTCTTCGAATAATTGGGGATCTCCCCTGAACTTATTAATGATGATGCCTTTTATAAGGCCCCTCTCTTCCGGGGTCAACAGAGCCATCGTTCCGTAAAGACTTCCGAATACCCCCCCGCGGTCGATATCGGCGATTAAATAGGTGGCGGCGCCTGCTTCCAGGGCCATACGCATATTGGTGATATCCCGGTGCTTTAAGTTCAGTTCGGAAATACTTCCCGCGCCCTCCATCACGATGGGCGAATAACGGGTAGCCAGTCGGTGATAGGCTTTTTTTACTTCGGAGAATAATGCTTCACGGCTGCCGGACCCGAAATATTCCATCGCGGAAAAATTGCCTGCCGGTTTTCCATGCAAGACGAGCTGGGCGTTTCTATCCGTTGTAGGTTTCAGCAATACCGGGTTCATATCCGTATGGCAGGGGATACCACAGGCTTCTGCCTGCACGGCCTGGGCGCGCCCCATCTCCAGGCCTTCCGGTGTGGAATAGCTGTTCAGCGACATATTTTGCGCTTTGAAAGGGGCGGGATGGTAGCCGTCCTGTTTGAATATTCTGCAGAACCCGGTGGTTATAACGCTTTTGCCTACTCCAGAGCCCGTACCCACGAACATGATGGGCCTGAGACTTTCCTTTGGCGAATGAAATCTTGTTCCGGTCATGAAATAATTACATGAAATGACTAATGACTGCTTTACACTTCTGACTGCTTACAATGATGACTACCTGCACTCCATGCTTTTCACCCGAAAGCCGTGAATGATTTAACTGAATCTGGCAGGTCTTCTGGCTTACTCTTCTGTTCGATACCTTCCCATCGTTGTTTGGACAGTGGTATGCAGATCGGACAGTCGTGAATGTGCACGTAAGAGTTTACAGCTACGGGGATAGCGCCGGATT
>PLXD01000255.1 GCA_003151295.1 Chitinophagaceae bacterium
TGGACAGCTGCTGCAGCGCAAACCCGGACTGTTCTGTGAAACCGGCTCGGGTGACCCTACCCTTATATTCATGGGGGGTGAACTGCAGGCTATCTCCGCGGAAAGTCAACCGGTTTATTTTTAAATGGCTATAGTCCATGCCCTTGGGGGCCTTTTTTTGGGTATTGTCGTCATATTGCAGGTCATTATTTTCCAGTACCAGATTGGCAAGCTCAAATTTCCATTTTGCCGTATCCATTGAAGAAGTGGCAGGGACCGTGGGGGTTGTAGCCGCCCCTTTGCCGGCAGTGGGAGGTCGGACGATGGATCCCATGCTGACAGCTATGGTAGAATTCTTCAATTCCAGCTGCCGAAGGCGGAAAACCAGTTGCTGCCAGTCGCTCTTATCTGCAATGGCCCGGAAGGTTCCCAGGTTTATAAACGCTTTTGTAACCGCGATTTCATCCAGGTAGGTGAATCCGATGTGTTCCAGGCTAATCATACCCAGTTGCAGGGACAGGGGGGGTGAACTATTCGCCAAACCGTGAGAAGCGGTCTCTTTGAGCAGGGGTTTATATCTTCTTACCCGGGCCTCCAGCCCGGACAAATCGATATCCGGTAGGGCGTATACCGCATGAACAGGATCGAAGGTGCGTATATTTGTCTTAAAATCAGCCAGGTCGGCCAAAAGCTCATTTCCTGCCCCGTCATCCCGGTAACTTAATACTATATGATGTAATAGCAAGTCGCCGAAACGAAAGGTAAAAGAGGCGGAGGTGTCTGCGGGGGCAGGCTTTTTTTCAGGGGTTCCTGAAAAAGCGTGTATAATATACTCATAATTAAAAGCCGTATCCCTACCCTGTCTATAGACTTTCAACCTGATAGTATCCAATTCCACGCGGCTGATATTTACCTCTTTATCCAGGAGTTTCCATAACGACAGGTCCACTTCTATCTTTCCACCCCAGAGCAGGGTATCTTTCCGCTGGTCTTCGAAGTAGACATTTTCCAGTGTCAGATTCCCGGGAAAATGCAGGGCCAGACGTCGGATCTCTACTTTTGTTCCCAGTTTGTCCTCCAGGAAGGTAACGAGCTTACCTTTTGCAAAATTCTGAACAGCGGGCACCTGTATCAGGATGAACAGGATGATCACCAATACAAGAATACCGCCAATGAACCAGGCAACAATTTTTACAATCCTCCGGACAAACTTATTCGCATACCACGCCATTCAATAATTTTAACTGGACCCTTAAACCCTGGTATCCGCAAAGAGCGAATACCAGGCCAAATTTACCATAAGGAATACAATAGATACCCTTCTAATGTACGATAAACCTCACAAAAGGGGAAGAAAGACCCCGGTTTGTTCTGTAGGCGTTCTTCCTCAACCCGTACCCATTTTTCTACAAGGTCCGCATTCCTGCCCCGCCTGATCCATCTGATTACCCTGGTTTCTTTTCTGGTGCCAGATTTGTTCTATGGATGGGAAAAGCGAGCAATATGATCAGCCAACAGCAGACTCAAAAACAACGCCATGCGATCCTGCCCCAACAGATCGAATTGCTGAACCTGTTCCATTTGAATACATTGGAACTCCAGCAGCGTATACAGGATGAATTGAATGCGAACCCGGCCCTTGAAGAGACGGGCTCTCAGGAAGAGGAAAGACTGGATAAATGCTCCCGGGAGACTGTGCAGGACTTTCAAAACTGGGAAGAATATGGATATGACGATATCCCCGATTATAAGACGGAATACAAAAACTATTTACCGGAGGATAGGATCCCGGAAAAGCCATTGACCGATGCCCCCGATTTCCGGGAGGATCTGAAAAAGCAGTGCCGCTTCACCAACATCCCGGAAGAGAGCTATTTTCTCTGCGACTTCCTGATAGACTCCGTAAATGAGTATGGTATGCTGGAACAGGACCTGGAAGAGTTGGCTTCCGAGCTCTCGTTTAAACTGAATACTTGGATTGAAACGATCCGCCTCGAAGAAGCCCTTGTAACGATCCGGCAAATGGACCCGCCGGGAGTGGGAAGCAGGAGTGTACAGGAATACCTGCTGATCCAGCTGAAGAAGATGAATATTAAGAGGCCTGATGTCAGAATGGCAATCCGGTTGCTGGAAGAACATTATACCGATCTTCGTTCCCGTAATATTGAAAAAATTAAAAGGGAACTGGGACTGGAGGAAGATGAGATAAAGATTGTGCTTCACCTCCTGTCAAGCCTGAGAACCAAGCCGGTCAGCAACATGGTCAGCACTTCCCAGGCCAACCAAAGAATCCTGCCTGATTTCGTCGTATCGGATGAGGGCGATGAATTGGAGGTAGACCTGTATCGTCAAAGGTCTGCTTCCCTAAGGATCAATCAATCGTGGATGGAAATGGTGCAAACCACCACAAAGGGCGTGGCCCTCGACAAAGCCGCCAGGCAATATCTTCGCAGCAAACTGTCTTCGGCGCAGTGGTTCATCAACGCGATCATGCAAAGAGAATCCAATATGCTGAAAGTGATGAAGACTATTGTTGCCAGGCAATATGAATACTTCAGGTATGGAGATGTCCTGTTGTTGAAGCCGATGAAGCTAAAAGACATTGCCGATAAAGTGCAGGTGGATATTTCCACGGTGTCGCGCATCACCTGTAATAAATATTCGGAGACTCCTTTTGGAACGATCCTGTTAAAAGATCTTTTCACGGAGGGAATCGTCAACCAGGAAGGGGATAATATCAGCAACCGGGTGATACAGACGATCATCGGGGAACTGATCCAGCAGGAGAATAAGAAGAATCCTTATACCGACAGGCAACTGGTTTCCGTATTGTCTGATCAGGGATACAATATTGCCCGGAGAACGGTGGCAAAATACCGGGAACTGATGAATATACCGGTGGCGCAGATCAGGGGATTGTGGAATTAATAGCCGAATTAATAAGCGCCGGGATCCTCGCTTTCTATTTCCCTCACTTCTTTTTTAACAATTAGCACGGCCGTATCAGATGGCCTGATACGGCCTCCATAGTGTAAGGCGAAAGATTTGGTGAATTCCGCGCCAAAGTACAGGATGATCGAAGAATAATAGACCCATAGCAGGATGATAATCACGGAAGCGGCGGCTCCGTAGGTAAGGCCTATATTGGAATTGCCGATATAGAGCCCGATCAGGAATTTTCCCAGCAGGAATAAAAGGGCTGTAAAGACAGCGCCTATCAGAGCATCCTTCCATCGTATCACAGCATCCGGCAGCACCTTAAAGATGATCGTGAACAGCACCGTGATGGCCACGAACAGCAGTACCCTATTCAATACATAAAACAGGTAAACCGTGGTGTTTTCAAAATGCTCCTTTAGCTTATCGCTGAGAAGATCCATCAGGGAGTTCAGCAGGAGGGATACCATCAGGATGAATCCCGTGCTAATAATCAGTGAGAACGACAATAGCCGGTTCAGCAATAGTTTCAACCACCCTTTCTTCGGTTTTGCCAGAACGGACCAGATATAATTGATAGATCCCTGTATCTCCGTGAAGACACCGGTGGCGCCGATGATCAGGATGATCACCCCCAGGATGGCCCCGGTCGTGGTGTGTTTGGTATTTTCTATATTCCGGATGATATCCTGGATCTCCACCGCAGCGTTGCTGCCTACCAGATCTTTAATCTGCGGATAAATCCTGCCTTTAACGGCGTAACGGCCGAAAAATATCCCGGCCAGCGATATGACGATGATAAGCAAAGGCGCCAGGGCAAATAAGGTATAATAGGAAAGGGAGGCGCTTAATTTGAATCCATCGTCATCGTTGAAGTCGATGGCCGCCTTTTTTAAAACCTGTAAGATCCCTAATCGTTTCTTCATGCGAACTATTATGCAAACTATTAAAGGAATACCATGCCAGACAGGAACCGCAGGCCAGTGCAGCGTGCTTACCCCTGCGCCTTCTTCTACAATCTGTAGATATTATTCCTCAATTCAGGGGCGGGGGGATGTTTAATAAGGCTGAAAAAAATTGGCAAGCATTTTTCATAATAATACGGTGAGATCGGCTCTGATTAATCATTCTTCATCTGAAAACAATCATTTTATGAGTAGTTTACTTTATTTAATAGCAATCATATTGCTTATCGGCTGGCTGTTGGGCGTTTTTGTATATAGCGCAACCGGCCTGATCCACGTCTTAATCGTATTGGCCGTTATATCCCTGCTGTTAGGCATCATTCGCAGGGCCTGACAAGACGGGAGGCTTATCCCTGGAACATCACATGAGTATATAGTAATAAAAAAGGCGGGGTCGGCTTAGTTATCTAAGCCGGCCTCTTTTTATCATGCTTTTTACCGGTTATGATTATTTGTCGATAGCCAATCGTCCTTCCGCATCTTTAGTGGCTTCCGGAGTCTGCTCCTTTCTTTGAGCTATCGGCGCCTCCGGGTGGGCTGGCTATCTTATAGGAGGTATCTGTTGAATTTCCTGCGCTAACGGGTTTTTCGTGCACGGATTGCTTGTAAGATTCTTTCTCCACACCCCGGTGGACGAGGTTTACTACCAAAGGGCTAATAACAGCAACCAATATGCAGAGCAGGAACCAGTTGCGTTGTGGAAAGCTCAATTTCCGATCGTTTGTATTTTCCATGAAATAAGTTTTTCTTTCGAAGGTGTAACGCAATAAGAATGCCCCGTGAAAATGATTTCTTCATGCCGGGTATTTTTTTGAAGAAATTATTGTAATTTTTCATACACATATCTATCTCAATATGCCCACCTATTCCCTGTTCATAAACAAAAACAAATACGGAGTAGACGCAGAAGGCGGGATGCCCCTGCTTTGGGTCCTTCGTGATTTACTGGATCTTACCGGGACGAAATTCGGATGTGGCGTCAGCAGTTGCGAAAGAAGGTTTTGAGTTCAGTTGAGTTATTATAGCTGTTCCACGGTCTGCCGGTAATCCCCCTCATCGTCGATATCGCGCAAAATCGAATCGGCGGGCATGCTGACCCGGAAAATGAAATCCCGGTGGGCCTGCGCGATCTCCCTGCAACCTTCCGGCGCCTTATGCGCCAGGATCGCATCACGATACCAGGCGGAAAAAATAACGGGGTTACCCTGTTCCTGGCGATAACCGGGTAAGCAGATGCATTTTGGATTTAGCGCCACCTGTCCTTCGAATGAATGCATCAATAAAGAATAATCGGATGGGTTGACCAGGGGCATGTCGGCCAGGCAGATCATATATCCTTTCCCGCTGGCTTGTCGAACGCCTGCCTGAATCGTTCCTGTCATCCCTGTCGTATAATCCGGGTTGTGTACAATGGTTACCGGCAGGTGCTGAATGGCTGCACGCACCCGATCGGCTTCATGCCCCGTGACTACAATGATTTCCAGGGCGGCTTCCTGATAGGCGGTTCGCGGGGTGATATCTCTGGCCATCAGTATATTGCCGATCGTGGTCTCCAGCATAGTCTTACCGGAAAAAGGCAGCAAGAGCTTATTCTCTTTTCCCATACGCCGGGACATGCCTGCCGCCAGGACGATAGCGCTAACCATAGTATTTTGATTTTACGATCCAAAGATCTCTTACGTTTATTTTTTCTCTCCCAATTGCCGGTACCGGGTCATTGCTTCTATGAAATAATAGTCGGCATAAGACTCCGGCACATCCACTTCTATCTTTCCCGGCATATTGCCTACGCTATGTTTAAGAATGAATCCACCATTTTCCCCTACCAGGGCCTTATAAGGATCAATAGAGAGGGAGCGGATGATCTGTTCGGCTGCGGAAAGATATTGCTGTCCTTTTTTATTGTTTGTATAGCCGCAAAGTTCTACCAATGCCGAAGCCATGATAGCGGCGGCGGAGGCGTCACGCGGGGCAAGCGGGAAAACAGGCGCATTAAAATCCCAGTAAGGGACTTTATCGGCCGGCAGATTCGGATTGCTTAGCAGAAAATCTGCAATGTGAGCGGCCTGATCCAGGTATCGGGGGTCCCTCGTGAAACGATAAAGTACAGTATAGCCATAGAGCCCCCAAGCCTGTCCTCTTGCCCAGGCGGAAGAATCGGCATAGCCGCGGGACGTCTTTTTAGCGATCACCTGTCCATTGGTAGTATCGTAATCCACGACATCATAAGAGCTGTAATCGGGACGGAAATGGTTGCGAAAGGTCGTATTGGCATGTGCAACGGCAATCTTATAGAAAGAGGAATCCCCCGCGGAACGGGTAGCCCAGAAAAGGAGCTCCAGGTTCACCAGCCCGTCCGTAGTCACGGGATATTTCCAGTTGCCGGTTTCCCGGGAGCGGATACAAGCAACCGTGGGGTTGAAGCAGGCAGCGAGGGATCGGGCGCTGTTCAGCAGGATAGCGTTGTAATCCGGGGAAGGCATCAGCCGTTGTGCATTCCCGTAACTGCTATACAGAAGGAATCCGAGGTCATAGCCGTCTTTTCTATTTTGTTCTTTTTCCAACAGTTTCATTCTCAACAGCGCTTCATTCCACAGGCTGGTGTCCTTTGAAAATTGGTAGAGATAGAGAAGGGTGCCGGGATAGAACCCACTGGTCCATGCATCAGCATCGCCTGTCTCCATCCTGGCGTTCCTCACAAAATAAGTCTTGGGAAACCGGCGNNACCGGAAGTCGGCCCTTCAGTATCTTATACTGGCTGCAAGCCTGTTTGAGATTATTCTCTATCAGTTTGAGCATCGGCTCCGAAGGTTGGAGCCTCCCTTTCTTTTGCGCTTCGGCAAAATGAACAGCCAGGAGACAGAAAACGAATAACAGGACCCTGTGGAGCATGTCGTGATGGATTTACAACTAAGATAATTCAATCCCGGGATTGTCCAATAGGCAGCCCCAGGGGCAGGAAGATATTGGAGCAGAGATAGAGGCTGCCGGTCGTATTATAAGAATCCGCCAGGTCCGGCTGAGATCCGCACAATCCGATATTCAGCCAGCCATCGGAAGTATAAGTGCCGGGAGCGTCCATGGTCTTCCTGATCACAGCCGTCAGGGCGCACCGGACCTGGGCAGGTTTCAGGCTGGCCGGTAATTTTTTTCGCCAGGACATATCCGCCAAGTGGTGGAAGG
>PLXD01000358.1 GCA_003151295.1 Chitinophagaceae bacterium
TTTCCCAGGGATAATTAACGAGGTTCTTATAAATATCATCCGCATTCACCGCATCAAATTGCTTCAGGCTGTAAAGCACCTGGCTGGCACAGCGCAGGTTCAGGTTGAGCCTGATGCAATCATTGATAGTGGCTTTAAGCCGTAGGCCGGTTACGAAAACATCTTCGACGGCAAATCCCAATTCCTTCACTTCCTGCTCCAGGTAAGGCGTAAGACGTTTGTGACAGGTGATGGTGATCGTCGACAACTCATTATATAGTAACATATTGAACCTAAAGATAGAATCTTATGAGCAAAACATTAACATCCGCATGTAAACATTAACACCTGCCACGTTCATTTAGGTCTACCTTGTATGAATTGCCGGTTATTCTATCGGTAAAAAAATCTAATAATATGTCAAATATCACACAAGTGGTCAACGTAGACAAGAACATGACAACCTTGAAAAAGAGTGTCAATGCTTCGGGATTGGACCAGGTATTAAGCAGCACCGGCCCTTTCACCGTTTTCGCTCCCTCTGATCGTGCATTTGGAAAATTGGATAAGAGCGTACTGGATAATTTATTAAAACCCGAGAACAAAGCAAAACTGGTCAATATGCTAAATCACCATGTTGTTGCGGGTAAGATTCAGTTTAAAGATCTGAAAGACGGTGAAAAGCTGAAAGCAGTCGATGGCAAGGAATTATTGGTGCATGTAAAGGACGGGGCCGTAAGTATCGATGGCGCTAATATCGAACAGCACGACGTGCTAACATCGAATGGAGTGATCCACTCACTGGATGCCGTAATGATAAAGAATTAGTTCCTGCAATTGTTTTAAAAGCCAAATGCAAAGATTTTAAAACGATTCTAAACCGGTTTTAGAATGGTTTTAAAAGTAGCAAGCCACAGGAATAATCTTGTGGCTTGCTGTTTTTTGTTTTAAGGAGTGCCCGGATGGCCGGTGCTATTTCCCCCGGAAATCATTCGTTTCTTCCGCGTCGAGCCTATTTTGTTTCTTCCGCGGCGAAATCATTCCTGCTTCAGGCGAATGTTCCGGTATTCGACCTTCATGGAAGGCAGCACATGTACCTGTAATCCGATCCAGCCAGAAAACTTCCGCGCCGTCGTATCGTTATCGGTCGTTTCGCTCATTAAGATCCCGTTGATATAATGTTTCATGTGGTTGCCTTTCGCGACGATGTAGACTTCATTCCAATCATTATTAATATGCGTTTTCAGGGAATCCGAATTCCCCAGGGAGTCCGTGATAATAGGTTTCACATTGGATTCCAGGGTGACTTTTTGTCCACGCATCGCCAGAAATCCGCGTCCGCGTTCTTCATAGTTCTGTCCTGTATATTGATTGGCTCCATCGATGTCCGCCTGGTATCCTTTTAATGCAAGGTGGATGTCTTTCAGCTCTTCACTGCGATATTGGACGCCGCTGTTCCCACCTGGGCTGATCCGGTAATCCGCTTTGAATTCGAAGTCCGACGGCTGTCCATTCCGGTATATCAGAAAGGTGTTGGCTTTAAGTGGTGGTCTTCCAGCAAACACCTCGCCTATAAAACTGCTATCTTCTATCCTCCAGACGCTGGTATCGCCCTCCCAGCCTGCAAATGTTTTGCCATCGAATATCTTTACAAAGCCATCCTTGTCTTTGAGGGCGGAGCTATCGGTGGTATCCGTTGCTGCCTTATCGCCCGAATTATTACAACTGCCGGCCATCAGGATGGTGAAGGCCAACGCTACGGCTACCGGGAAGAAGTTCAAAAGGGTTCTCTTTGTCATTTTTATTTTTTTATGATTATAATTTCATCCACTATTTTTTGCAATGGGATAATACTTCTTCTAGTCTTTGACACCTGTATTCTTCCATAATCCGGAAGCTGCTGATTCCAGTACGGCCTGGCAAACTTTCTGGGTTTCCAACGCATCCCGGAAACTGGGCGGGCAGGGCGATCCTGTTTCCAGGCTTTCCAGGAAATCGGCGACCTGGTGGACGAAAGAATGTTCGTACCCGATCCCCAGGCCTGGCACCCACCATTTATCCATATAAGGCTGATCGCTATCCGTAACATGAATGGAACGCCAGCCGCGAAGTTTCGATTCATCCGCATTGTCGAAAAATTCCAGCCGGTTCAAGTCGTGGAGATCCCACCGGATAGAGGCATTGGCCCCGTTGATCTCAAACGTATACAAGGCTTTGTGTCCCCGTGCATAGCGGGTGGACTCGAAAATGCCGAGAGACCCGTTATTGAAATGGCAGAGAAAAGAGCAGGCATCATCGATAGTGACTTCCTGCACTTTGCCGGTAAGCTGGTGGACGCGTTCCTTGATGAAGGTCTCCATCATGGCGGTCACATCCTTAATCCCGCCGTTCAGCCACATAGCGGTATCGATACAATGAGAAAGGAGATCGCCGAGAACGCCGGACCCGGCTACAGCTGCATCCATGCGCCATAGCCCTTCCCCACCCTGCGGCAGGTTTGCATTGATCGTCCAGTCCTGCAGAAAATTAGCCCTGTGG
>PLXD01000429.1 GCA_003151295.1 Chitinophagaceae bacterium
ATCCTTTTATCGTATTCGATAAAGCAAAAAAAAGCTGGGCGGGCAGCACCCGGTTCTATGACATCCAGTTGGGCAACCTGACCGCACAATTGGGCTATACTTGGTATGGGAAGGATTTCCGGCGGACAGGCCTGAACAAGCATTGTAAGTGGCTACTGTTGAACTATGCCTTTGAGCAATGGGGCCTGGAACGGGTAGAATTCCGCGCGGATGCACGTAATGAAGCGTCCATCAATGCCATGAAGGCGATCGGCTGCATGGTGGAAGGGATCCTGAGAAGCCATTCCATGATAGATTCCGGGGGTAGGAGGGACTCGATCATCCTTTCCATATTAAAAAAAGAGTGGTTCGACGGAGTGAAAGAGCAGCTCCGGCAAAAATGCGGACTATAACACTTATTAAAATAAACCCTTAATGAAACTTTTACTCCTCCCAGGGCCCCAATCCTTTCCGGGTCATAACCGGCTCATCGCCTGTACAATCGATGATCGTTGAAGGCACCATGCCCCCGATCCCTCCATCCACTACGATATCGACCAGCTTTCCGAAATTCGCGTATATCAATTCCGGGTCGGTATATTCTTCTACCATTTCGCCGGGTAGCGAAGCGCTGAGGATAGGATGACCGAGTTCTTTTATAATGGATCGGGCGATATTGTTGTCGGGAATACGAAGGCCAATCGTGTTTTTTTTGCTTTTCAAAATAGCCGGTACCAGTTTGCTGGCAGGGAGGATAAAGGTATAAGGACCGGGTAAATAACTTTTCAACATGCGGTACAAAGGCGTCGGGATTGTTTTGGTATAGTTACTCAGGTCGCTGAGATCATAACAGATAAAAGAAAGCTGTGCTTTGGCAGGATCTATCTGCTTAATACGGCAAATGCGCTCCACCGCTTTGGGATGCCGGATATCGCAGCCCAGTCCGTAAATGGTATCCGTCGGATAAACGATGACGCCTCCTGCCGTCAGACATTCGATAATCGTTTTGATACTCCTGGCTTGCGGATTGTCAGGATGAAGTTGCAATAACATAAGGTAATATAGATCAATTCAATCAAATAAGGATTTGTACCCGCGACAAAGCGGGTTTAACAACTTTTTCTTACCATGTAATTAGTCTTAAATTTGCTTAAAATAGGAGACATGGAGCTGAAAGGGGTTGATGAGGTAGCAGAAATCACCGGAGAAGACTTCAAATCGGGTTATTACAATCCTATGAAGCCGCTGGTGATTACGGATCTTTCCAAACAATGGCCGGCTTATGATAAGTGGAACTGGGATTATTTTAATTCGGTCGTAGGAGAAGTGAAAGTGGGAGTCTATAATAATATTAAGAGTGACGCTTATACCCCTGTGAATACGGCCGATGACTATATGAAGTTCGGACAGTATATCGATATGGTCAGGAAGGGTCCCGCAGAATGGCGTATCTTCCTGTTCAATATTTTCGAGCATGCCCCGCAGCTCACGCAGGATTTCACCTGGCCCGAATTCCTCATGAAGGGTTTTGTAAAACACTATCCCATGTTGTTTGTGGGAGGAGAGGGTTCGGTCACGCACATGCATTTCGATATCGATCTCTCCCATATCCTGCATACTCAGTTCGGCGGCAGGAAACGGGTACTGTTATTCCCCTTTGAAGAGCAGCACAAACTTTACCGGAAACCCTGGGAAGTAATGAGTTTTGTAAATTTTGAAAAATATTTTGACAGTCACGGGAGCAAGCTGGAGATGGAGAAATTTCCTGCCCTCAAACTGGCCAGGGGCTATGAGGTCATTCTCGAGCATGGGGACACCTTGTTTATGCCTGCCGGTTACTGGCATCATATGGAATACCTGGACAGCGGCTTTGCCATGAGCTTTCGGGCTCTTCAATCCACCGTAAGCGGTAAATTGAAAGGAGCCTGGAACCTGCTAGGCATGCGAAATATAGATACGCTGCTAAAGAAAACAGCTCCCCAGTGGTGGTATAATCTAAAAAAAGAAAAAACATTCAGGGCCGCCTGGAAAGAGCTTGAAAACATAGGCCAATAGAGCTTTTCAGGTTAAGATACCCGGACGGGCAACAGGGAATGCCCTTAATTATCTCAAAAATCTTTAAAAATAATATTGCTTTTTAAGAAAACAGTCTTTACTTTTACCCTTCTTATACGCTGACGATATCCTTTCACAGGCGTATACTACAAGCCAATCCGATCCAATTCCTCAGTCCCAACCATCCAATTTCCACGACCCTATTATTATTTCCATACCTATTCCAATTTCCATAATAATATCCTTGTTCCATGTGACCGGATTAAGATCCTTGTTTTCATACAGCATATATAGATTTGTAAGCCAGCCTTGATTCCCCTACCCTTTCAAAATTAAAACCGGCACAATTGGCCACGGCCATTTCGCCATTGATCAAACCCGTATTAAGATATTTGTCCCGCGTAAAATGTCAATCTGCATTTTACATTGGAAATCGTTCCGATATCGTTGACAGCCATATGAATAGTGATGGATAAATGATGAATTTTCAGGGACTTGCAGAAGCAGAGATTTTATTAACAGACGAACAGAGAACGCAATGAAAAAATATTCTACCTTTTTCTTTTTGTGGTTTCAGAGGTAAGCACAGGCCGGCGATGTCTATCGCTGGCTCTTTTTTTATGGTTCCCGGGATTTTAATGCTCCGGGGCTCTTGAATCGGTTCGCCTTTAAACCAATTGACTCCTTAAAGTTTAACTCGGGAGAAGTACTGACATGAAAAAAAATTTCACTGTGAAAAAACCAATAAAAAGCCCCCCGAAAATAATTCGGGGGGCTATTATTTTTTGACGCAGGGTGTTCTGTGAAATGTACCCTGCGTCAAAAAATATCTAATATATTGGCCTTCGGCCAATTGACCCGTGGTCTGCTTTTACACTTATACTTTTTTGTACGATAGATTATGTCTTAAAGGATGGTCCAGGTCTCATTTCCCCGGAGCAAGCGGTCCAGGTCTCCCTTGCCTTTTGCAGCGATCACTTCTTCGATCTGCCCGTTTAACTGGTCCTCATAACAGGGCCTGTCCGCTTCATAAAATATGCCGAAAGGACGGGGTAAATGCCCTTCTATCCGGGGATCATCGAACATACGGATCAGGATCTGGGCCTTATAAATATCCTTTTCATCATGTTTCCACAGATCCTCCTGGCTGATGCCATTACCCAGTTCTACAACTACAGGATTAAACCCGTCCAGCCGGATGCCTTTGTTTTGCTGTGCGCCGAATACCAGGGGTTTACCATGCTCGAGAAATAAGGTCTCCGTAGGTTTGGTTGATTTCTCCGTAAAGATCTCGAAAGCGCCGTCATTGAAAATATTGCAGTTCTGGTAGATCTCCAGGAAGGAGGAGCCCCTGTGCTGGTGACTGCGGATCAACAACTGCTGGAGGTGCTTGGGATCGCGGTCCATGCTACGGGCAATAAAACTGGCATCGGCGCCCATGGCGAGGGCGAGTGGGTTAAAAGGATGATCGATGCTGCCGAACGGAGTAGACTTGGTCACCTTCTTTTCTTCGGAAGTAGGGGAATACTGGCCTTTTGTAAGCCCGTAGATCTGGTTATTGAATAATAAAATATTGACGTCGAAATTCCGCCTCAGCAGGTGAATGGTATGATTACCCCCGATACTGAGGCTGTCGCCGTCTCCGGTAACGATCCATACGCTCAGTTCGGGACGGGTGGCTTTTAAGCCCGAGGCGATAGCCGTAGCCCGTCCATGGATGGAATGCATTCCATAGGTATTCATGTAATAGGGGAAGCGACTGCTGCAGCCGATGCCCGATACGATCACGATATTTTCCCTGGGAATCCCCAGGGTCGGCATGACCTTCTGCACCTGTGCCAGGATGGAATAGTCTCCGCAACCCGGGCACCAACGCACTTCCTGGTCTGTAGCAAAGTCTTTAGCCGTCAGTGCCGGCTGTACGGTAGATAGGATTTCACTCATGATTAATAGGTTCTACACAAATGATTAATGATTCTATACGAAGTTACTGATTTGCCAATTACAAAATGATCTTATACCCGGATCCTGTCGCGAACCCCGTAGAAATCATTCCTTCCGAAACCACCCGCCGGACAATGACAGCCTGATTAAAGGAATTTTAGAAAATATAATACTGATTATCAATTTATTATGTTCTTTATTAGCGGCTTTCTAAAGCCGCAGCCGGGGCCTTAGTTTGGCATCATCTAAAGCCTGAATTATAAATGATGAAGATAATTGCCGCTCCCCTGCATAAATTTATTATTCCCCGCGTTCCTTATATATCAGAGAATAGTTCATAAATCCAGGAGAACAATCCATAAATCAAATACCCATGAATCCCACGATCCATCAGACCGCTGCAAAAGACAACCCATTACAGATGACACAGATCGTATCCCTGCACGAACTGGCAGATGCAGATCAATTGATAAAGGGACTGCTGCCGTCAGCGGTTAGCAACAAGAGCCTGATCATAAATGATATCTCAGTACCCGGGAGGCATCTATTCATGTAGAGGCGGTCGATACCGGCGATTCAACGGTCATCCGCGTAAAAGATGCAGGAACTTATTTTTATCGTTCACTTAACAATGGATTCAGGCAGGTGCAACAGGCCGCGGAAAAACTGGGCGGGAGCATCAGCATCAGCGATACCCGGGATCAGGGTACCAGCATTGCCATTAGTCTGCATAATGATTTGAAAGTAGCCTGAGGTTTAAAAGTGGCCTGGTATCGCTCAAAATAAAAAAGAGGACACCTTTTCGGAGCCCTCTTTATATGGAACAAAGTCAATTAGCTTAATACCTGCTATTGCTGAAGTTGCTGTTTCCTCTGCGCTGAAAGGAACCGCCACTACCACCTTTGTTGCTGCTGCCTCTGTCTTCTCTAGGCTTAGCTACGGATACACCGATAGTCCTGCCGTCAACAGATGCGCCATCCAATTCCTGGATCGCTTTTTTAGCTGCCTCGTCGTCAGGCATTTCAACAAATGCAAATCCACGGGATTTATTGGTGAACTTGTCCATAATAACTTTTGCAGAGGATACTTCGCCGTATTCTGCAAAATACTCTTGTAAGTCTTCGTCCGTGACGTTAAAACTTAAATTCGAAACGTAAATGTTCATACTTAAATAACTGGTTAAAAATGATAAATAACAATCTGAGAAAAACAGGGAGTAAAGAAGACTAACTATTACCGGAGATTGGTGTAGCAGAAATGATCGTTCACTTACTAATTGCTGTATCGGCTCAAATTTACAGTGCAAAGATAGTTCTTTTTAATGAAACTGCAATGGGATAGTTGCAATGATTAATCATTTCTTAATGTTAAGAGGGAACCCCATTATTCTTTTTTTAAATCCCTGAACGCCAGCATAGCACTCCTTTAAGCGCCGGAAGCGCGCGAAGCCTGCAGTTTTTTATAGGTCGAAGCATATATAGCGAAAGCCAATACCGCCAGGAGCATGCCCGCCAGACAGACCCCTTTCCACAGACCCCTGTCCCATACCAGCAAGCCGATACCCGATCCCAGGGAAGTACCCATAAAACTCACGGTCATGTATACCGTATTCAATCGGTTCCGGGCTTCCGGTATCAGGGCATATACCCGGCTCTGGTTGGATACGTGAATACACTGCATGGCAAGGTCCAGTAAAATGATCCCGATGACCATAGCAACGATCGAATACGCTTGCAAATAGAACAGCGCATAAGACATAAAGAGGATGACAATACCGTATCCGATGAGGATCCTTGGATTTCTCTTGTCCGCCGAG
>PLXD01000179.1 GCA_003151295.1 Chitinophagaceae bacterium
CTATCTACTGTGTGCTGAAGTATAACCTGTTTGCCTGATGGATCCTGAAATCGCCGGTTTACCCGGCACGGACCCCGCGGGCCTTGGGACCCTTGAATTATTTGCGCATGCACCCCTCTTTAACCGCTGGCTCTTTGAGACCATACAACCCTATTGCAAGGGGAGCCTGTTGGAAATAGGGAGCGGGATCGGTAATATCTCGGCCTTCCTGTGGAAAGGGGGGATCCCGGTGACCCTTAGCGATCTGCGGGAGGAGTATTGCGACACCCTGCGTAAACGATTTAGCGGCCAGCCTGGCCTGGAAGGAGTCTGCAGGGTCGACCTGGCCATGGAAAATTTTGAAGAGCACTATCCGAAACTGTTGCATCGTTTCGACTCCATTGTCGCCCTGAATGTCGTAGAGCATATACGGGAAGATTCGCTGGCTATCGCGAATTGCAAAAAAATGCTAAAACCCGGCGGACAGCTTATCATCCTGGTGCCCGCCTACCGTTTTCTCTTCAATGCTTTTGACAGAACGCTCGGACATTTCAGGCGATACAATAAAACAAGCCTGCAAAAGTTATTAGAAACCGGGGAACTGGCTGTGATTCATACGCAATATTTCAATTTCGCGGGAATAGCGGGTTGGTGGATGAGTGGTTCCGTGTTGAAAAAGAAAACCATACCGCGGCTCCAACTCAGCCTATTTAATACATTGGTTCCCATTATGCGCCTGGCCGATACCCTTACCGGGCGCAGGGTGGGCCTCTCGGTGATTGCCATTGCAAAGAATTGATCCTAAAATTTATAGTATGCTACCACTAACCGGCCGTTCTGAAAACACCCGTTTTACGGCATTTTTTAAGTTGGCTACCTATGTGCTGACAGCGTTCTATTTCGTGAACTGCCTGACTCACCTGCAGCTTCATTATGATACCCTCCGGTATTATGCTATTAAAGATTGCTGGGAATATGGCTGCCCGCCCGATTCCGATTCCGCCCATGACTACCTTCCCTACGGGTATACCGGTTTGCTGCTGCTTCTCTCCAAACTGCATATACTCCGGTCCTTCTCGATCGTTTTTATCAATGCCCTCTACCTCCTGGGCGGCCTGTATTTCACCCGGAAAATGTTCGGAACTGCGATCCGTCCCTTTGTCTTTTTTGTCGTCGTCATGCTGAACTGGGCGGTCATCAAATTTTATGCATACCCCCTCTCCGAACTGCAATACCTGTTTTTTTCGATAGGCAGCCTGTATTTCTATTTTCAGTATACAAAAAACAAAAGGCCTCTGCCCCTGGTGCTGGCCTTTGTATTTGCGGGTCTGGCCTTTCTTACCCGAACCATCGGTATTGCGCTGGTGCCCGCCCTGCTGTTGTCATTGATCTGGGAATACAGAAAGGAACTGACCCGGATCGTCCGTAATAACAAGATCCTTGTGGTCATTGCCGGGTTGGTCGTGATCGGGGTGGTGGTCTTTTCAAAACAGCTTGGGTTGGATCATTATACCGGCGTGATGTCCAAGCAGAAACAAGGCGGAGTGAACTTCGCCCAGATCCTGGAATGGAGGTTCAAGGAATGGGCTGAATTGTTTTTCAACGTGCCCTCCAATAAAGTGCTAAACTATCTTCCCGCCAAAGCCGGAACGGAGTTCTTTGTCCTGGCGGGCATCTTATTTTTTGCCTGGTTTGTTTATCTTTTTATATCCCGCAAGACTTCCATTCCTGTCATCGTCCGGATATACCTTCTATTTTACGGTGTCATCATGTTCAGCTGGCCTTTTTATGACCCCCGTTTCTGGGTCCCCGTGATACCCCTGCTTTCAGCGATCCTCTTACAAACGCCGGTAGACAAGAGCAAGGCGATAAAAGGCTTCGGCAGTCTGTACCTCGGAGTTTATATGTTATTGGGAGTAGCGGCCTTGTCCTTTGCCACCTACCTGTGTTTTAATAAGAAAGAGTTTGCCCGCCACCATGCCAATGGCGTCTACCGGAATGAATATGAGACCCATTTTTTCGGCAAACCGCTCAGCGATACGGCAACCCAGGTCAACCCTTTTGATTTGCACGTATTGGATCGATACGATTGATTAATTTTACTTGCTATTATACACATGCAGTTATCTCATTTGGCCGAAACGCTGATCGGCTCTGAAATTGTTAAGCTAGGCGGGGATATCCGTGAAATGATCCGCCAGGGAGAGAAGATCTATAATTTTACCGTAGGCGATTTTGACCCCCGCATCTTTCCGATCCCCCGGGCGCTGGAAGACGCGATCGTGGAATCCTACCGGTCGCATTTTACCAACTACCCAGCTGCTGAAGGCAACCTGGACCTCCGGGAATCCATTGCAGCTTTTCTGAAAGACCGGGAAGGGCTGGACTATTCTCCGGCTGAGATCCTGGTGGCAGGAGGCGGCAGGCCGCTTATCTATTCCCTATTCAGGATCCTTGCCGATCCGGGAGATAAGATCATTTACGCAGTCCCGTCCTGGAATAACAACCATTATACTCATTTCGTGGAAGGGCAACATATCGTAGTCGAAGCCAGCCCTGAAAATAATTTCATGCCCGAGGCTTCCGCCATCGAGCCGCATATTAAGGGGGCTACGCTGATTTGTCTTTGTTCACCCCAGAATCCCACGGGAACGACCATTACCGAAAAAGACCTGGCCGCTATCTGTGATAGCATCCTGGCAGAAAATGCACGAAGGGGGCCTGCAGAGAAGAAATTATACCTGATGTACGATCAGATGTATTGGCACCTTACCTATGGAGATATCAAGCACTATAACCCGGTATCTTTAAGACCGGCCATGCGTGAATACACGATTTTCATAGACGCTATCAGCAAGGTTTTTGCGGCTACAGGTGTTCGGGTCGGGTGGTCATTCGGACCGCCTGCCGTCATCGATAAGATGAAGGCCATTATGACCCATATCGGTTCCTGGGCTCCGATGGCAGAGCAAAAGGCTACGGCGAAGTTCTTGTTGCAGAAAGAGGACATCGACAACTATCTCCGGGATTTCCGGTCGGCTATTGCAGAGCGGCTGAACAGGATACATGCCGGATTCATGAGCCTGAAAAAGGACGGTTTTCCCGTAGACTCTATTGCACCGCAGGCGGCCATTTATCTTACGATTAAGATCGACCTGGCGGGTAAAAGAACTCCGGGAGGAAAAATAATTGCCGATCAGGCAGCGGTTACGGACTATATACTCAATGAGGCGAAATTGGCGGTCGTTCCCTTTTCGGCATTCGGTGCCGGTAAGAACTCCCCCTGGTACAGGCTCAGCGTAGGCACCTGCAAACTGGAAGATATTGATGAAATGTTTGGGAAATTAAGAGAAGCGATGGAAAAACTGAGTTAGTTCTTATTACAAATAAACTGGAAGGCTTTTAAGTCTTTTTGGCGGATGATCTTTTGCATCGGTTCCAACCTGTCGATGACCTTGTGCCTGTTGAGATCAAATACTTCATGAGCAACGCAAAAACTTTCAATGGTTTCATAGTGAAACAACAGATCGTTCAACTGTTCAAGCTCCTGCTCCATCAACCGGTCATTCATATACTCATCTTTCACAAGTACAAGCAAATCCCTGTTACAAGCTACCATTCAATTAGATTTTAATAGCCACTCATTCCTTTATTTACACCGCAGCCGCAGTGCTTGCTGGATCCCCCGATACCTCGGCCGGAGCTACAACTTACCATTGCAATGCTAACAAATAATAATAATACAATCAATACTAATCTGGGCGTTTTCATACATTTGATCTTACTAATCTAAACTATTTTATAAAGAAAATAGTATTTCTTATTGGCAACTATTTCAAATCTTAACAATTCAGGCGAAAAGAGGATCCGGGTGTTGGTTGCTCCCCTCGATTGGGGTCTGGGGCATGCAACTCGCTGTATTCCAATAATTAAGCAACTAATCGCTCTTAATTGTGAGGTTCTTATTGCCTCCTCGGGAGGCCAGAAAGCCCTCCTGGAGCAGGAATTTCCGGCCCTTCGCTCCCTGGAACTGCCGGGATATGGGCTAAAATATGGGGAAAAGCGGTGGTCGACCTCCCTGAAAATATTTTTGCAAATCCCCAAGATATTGACTGCGATCAAGCGGGAAAACTGCTGGTTACAGGCATTTTTAGTCCGGGAGCGGCTGGATATGCTTATTTCCGATAACCGGTATGGGTTGCATTCGGAAGGGCTTTTCTCGATTTTTATTACGCACCAGTTATGTATACAGACCCCTTGGGGGCAGACCATTTTTGGGAAGATCGCAGAAAAAAAACTGCAGAAGATCCATTACCGGTATATCGATCGTTTTTCCCGCTGCTGGGTGCCGGATCTTGAAACCGCCCCGACGCTGGCAGGACGACTGGCTCATCCGGAACTATTTCCGTCTATAGCTACACGATATATAGGTATCTTATCGAGGTTCCGGAGTGAGGGGAAAGCGGCTTCCGGCGAAGGAAAAGAGCAAGGGAGAGATCAAGGGAAAATCGAAGAGAAAGCCGAAAGGAAAACGGGTATCGATATCCTGTTCCTGCTATCCGGCCCGGAGCCACAGCGAACGCTGTTGGAGAAACGGGTGGTCCGGGAATTAAGATCCTATACAGGGAAAGCGGTGATCGTAAGAGGACTGCCCGGTAATGGAGGAGCCGACCTCGCTGATAGTGCAGGCACCCCCTTCTATTCGCATCTTCCTGCGGCGGAGCTCAAAAAGCTAATCGACCGTTCAGGATTGGTCATCAGCCGGGCAGGGTACAGTACGATCATGGACCTGGCTGCACTCGGCAAAAGAGCGGTACTCATTCCCACTCCCGGTCAGAGCGAGCAGGAATATCTCGGTGATCGTCTCGCGGGCATGCACCTATTCATGTGCATCAGACAAAATGATTTTTCCCTGCCCGACGTGCTGGCCGCTGCCGGCCGCTTTCCATTTGCCGGATGGGAGACTGGGGGTGAGGGCCTGTTGCAGGAGGAAATACTAGGTATTCTCGAAACTGTCTTCCCGATAGGACCGCCTAGCTAATGTGCTGAGAGCTAACCGGGTAAGGATTTCGGGGTATCGAAAAAAAGAAATTCTTTCACGGCAGATGCAAAACCGGTCCAGGAAGGGGCAGCACAACCCACGGCGAAAACACCGCAGGTCGGCATGTTATCCAGTTGGACNNACAACCGCCAGGCTATTGATAAAGGCAGTAAGGCCGGGATTGTGAGAAAAAATGGCGACATGGTCGTACGCATCGTCCAGGGCTGAGATCACCTCATAAAAGGTCTGCACGTCTGCATGGTATAGTTCGGGAATAAAAAGGATCTCTTCTTCTTTTCTTCCATATTCCCTGATAAATAATTCGGCTGTTTTCCTGGCTCTTTTGGCGGGACTGGATACGAAGCGGTCGATGGGAATTCCGGTCTTGACGAGACGGGCCGCCATCTCCGGGGCATCGCGCCTGCCTCTCTCGTTCAGGGGGCGATCCTTGTCACGCAGGATAGCGTTATCCCAACTGCTTTTGGCATGTCTTATTAATAATAGGGTCTTCATATGGGGTAACAAATATAGCAAATATTTACGGGCAGCACNNAGCAAAGAAGACCCCATACTATCAATCCGTTGTAAGGTAATGCCCTTATGACAAAATAGAAAAATGCCGGTCACTCCCCCTTCAATATACGACGGCATTACAGGTCAAATGCCTGGGAGTTGATAAAATTGATGAGGGAGACCGTATTTTTCAGTTTTAATTTCTTTAGGATATTATGACGATGCACTTCTACTGTTTTTAAAGAAATATTAAGTTCCATCGCGATCTCTTTAGAGGAGAGACCTTCTTTCAGGGATCGTACAATCTGCATTTCCCTTTCGGAGAGATTATTGATGTCCGGGTTGGACTGGTCACCGCCGTTCAGCATTTGCTCAGAAAGGATGTTCTTCACTTCCTGGCAGACGTATGTATTGTTCTTACTGACCTCTGTGATCGCTTCCATCATTTCATTGCGCGGGGAATTCTTGGTAACGTATCCTTTGGCACCGAGGCGGAGCATCTTTTTAGCATAGGCGGGTTGCGAGTGCATCGATACGCCGATAATTTTCGAAGCCGGAGAATATTTTCGTATCATTTTCAGGATATCGAATCCGCTCATAGGAGCCATATTGATATCCAGCAGAACCACATCGGGCCTCTTATCCCTGGCCAGTTCAATGGCCCGTTCACCATCTCCGCATTCCGCCACTACTTCGAAGTTCTCGTTTTTTCCCAACAAAAAACTCCAGGTTTCCCTGATCAAAGTATGATCGTCCACGATCATAATTGAAACTTTCTTCATAAGGATCCATTTTTTCTAAAGAAGAAATACCTTTCATCACAACAATTTAACGACATGAAGAGGAATCCCTTCATCCATTAAAAAAGCTCCATGCAATTCCTTAACCTCTTTAGTTTTCAGTAGTTGGCGAGTCGCATACAATGTTACTAATATATAATATTAAGGATTTTCCCTGAGATTGTCAACTTAAAGTCTGTCAAAAAACCGGCGGAACCATTCAATTAACAGGAATGGGTATACCGTGAATGGCTCCTGACAAGCGAGAGGTTCCTTAATTATTCATTGCATTAATAGCCCCTTACATTCTTTCCTTCCATGAAATTCATAAAGGCCTTGTTTACCACGCGGTTACCACCCGGTGTTGGGTAGTTCCCGGTAAAATACCAGTCCCCGGTATTTGTAGGGCAGGCTTTATGGAGGGATTCGATGGTTTGATAGATGACTTTAACGGGGGTTTTTATTTCCGGGGAGGTTATCAGTTCTGCGATTTTATCGGATATTTCTTCGGGGGTGAAGAGTTTATA
>PLXD01000383.1 GCA_003151295.1 Chitinophagaceae bacterium
TCTTGGCCATTCCTTTCGGAAAGAGGTTGCCTTCCGGGATCTCATAACTGCCGTCTTCTTTCACACGGATGCGCATGATCTTACCGCGAAGGTCATTGGTATTCCCGGCGCTACGGCGGGCATCATATTGTTCAAAGCCCGGGCGGCTGTCGAGGGGAGCATATCCATGATTCTGATAAAAGCTGTTTGGCTGGTTAAAAGGCGTGGAATTGTCGCCAGTCGAAAGAAAGAGCATCCTGTCCTGGCCGAAGGCGATGGAGCCGCCCGTATGGCAGCAGATCTCCCTTTGAGAATGCAATTCCAGGATGGTCTTCTCGGAAGACGGCAGGATGGTGTCGTTCTCGAAGGTGAAGCGGGAGAGACGGTTTACGGAACTATCTTCCGGGCTATAGTACATATAGATAAAGTGATTCCTGGCGAAATCCGGGTCTTTCTGAATGCCCAGCNNATTCAGGAATCCGGTCTGCTTCACGGATTGGGTAATGTTCTTATAGAGCATGATCTCCCCGCGGCGTTGGGTGATCAAAATATCCAGGTTAGGCAGAATCGTCATTTCGGTGGGCTCGAAGAAGGTGCCGGAGACCAGTTGGGTCTTTGTGAATCGGTCTTCATCGGGAACCTGAAGGGTGGTCGCTTTCGAATAATCCAGCTTTTTATTGTCCCCGATGGCATAGAGGATCCCTCCGAGGATATGCTGCAGGTAGAGCGGGTCGCTATAGGATTCTTCGGTGTGTCCGAGTTCGGTATAGAAGGCCCTTCCCCCATCAAAATCATGATACCAGGCCATGGGATGATAGTCTCCGTTTGTGCCTCCCTGGTAGCTTTTTTCATCGATGGTCAGCAGGATATGGGTATCCTTGCTTAATTTTTTGAAATTATACCATTCGTCCTTTCTTTTCCATTGCCTGGGAAGGCCCCTGGTAGCCGGTTGCGTGGAGTCGACCACGGTCAGCACGGCTTCCTGTTGGGAGGGATGCCCGTTAAACCAGCCGCCTACCAGCCGGCCATACCAGCCCCAGTCGTATTCCGCATCGGAGGCCGCATGGATGCCCATATAGCCGCCACCTGCCTGGATATATCTTTCAAAGTCTGCTTCCCGGTAATTATTGAGCAGGTCGCCGGTGGTGTTCAGGAAGATGACGGCCGCATATTTTGACAGGCTGTCTTCCCGGAACCAGGAAGCATCGGAAGTGGTATCCGCATCGAAATTGTTTTCGGCAGCCAGCTTTCNNTTTTTGTGAAGATCAGGACCCTGGGTTTTCCCGGGCGTTTATCACAGCTGCCCAATAGGAGGGTCAGGGCTAAAATGGCAATAGCGAATGGGGACGAAATTCCTTTCATAACTAGAACTGATTTTTCCGGTTTATAAATGCTTCTGGGGTTTGATGGATAAGGCCTGGCTGTAATCTGCAAACTACACAACCGTTCGGCAATAAACAAAATTGCATCTTTTTCCTTGCGGATTTTATAGAAATTCTAATGGTATTTTAACCCGTGGCCCTTCGGACTGGCAGTTTAGTCGGGATTATTGGCGGGTTCATCCGGTAGAAATGGCCGNNATTTACCCTGTAAATGATAAGTTAGCAGTAGTTGTTTCGTTTATATGGGTATAGCTTGCAGCGGAGATTCTGAAAAGGATCATTAGAACTGGTAGCACTGGCATTATTAACCTGACTGGAATTTATTTAGGGGTCGTCTCAAATTATATTGAGAGACCCCTTTTTTGCGTATCGCCTTCCTGAACCGGCGCACCACCTTTCCGAATGACTCCGCCACTAACCCTCTTTAGTCCTGGCCACAGAACTTAAGAGTATGTATTGTAAAAAACGATAATAAGAAGGACTCCAGCCTTATTGTGATTTTTGTTTTACCATTCCATTAACAGAATGTTATGTAATATTTTTTGCATATCCTCCTAATGTCCCGCTAACAATACAGCGCTTCTTTCGTAGCCTAAATCACCATAAAAATGAAATTTACTGCTTATGTGATCACGGTCATGACGGTCTTCATGATCTTGATTTCCAATTTCAGTTTCGGACAGGAAAAAATCCTCCAGGGAAGGGTTGTGGCCGCGGGAGGAACGCCCGTTTTTGGCGCCACGGTCCAGGAAAGAGGCTCCCGCAACGCCGTAACTTCAGATGCGGATGGGAAATTCACTATTAAATTAAGCAAACCCGGTGCCGTGCTGGTAATATCCTATGTAGGCTACCTCGCACAAGAGATTAGGATAGGAGATCAGTCCATGCTGGATGTCATGCTCGCAGAAAGTAAGAATGCGCAATTGAACGAGGTGGTGGTCACGGCCCTGGGTATTAAGAAAGAGGATAGGAAAGTGGGGTATGCCGTTCAAACCGTGAAAGGGTCCGACTTGACAAAGGCAAGGGAACCGGATGTCTTTAATAGCCTTGAAGGAAAGGTTGCCGGTGTGACCATCGGTACTTCTCCCGAGCTCATGGGGAGACCGCAGATCATCAGCCGCGGAACCAAGNNTCGAAGCCATGACCATCCTGAAGGGGCCCAATGCAGCCGCTTTATATGGTTTCAGGGGGCAGAACGGCGCCATCGTCATCAGCACCAAGAAGGGTTCGAGGGAGGCCAAGGGATGGCAGATCACCTTCAATTCTACTTCCATGCTGGAAAAAGGGGCCACCGTAATTCCTAAGGATCAGACGGAATATGGCCGTGGCACCAACTTCGTATATTCGTTCGGGGATGGCTTGGATGATCATACCCAGCGTCTGCCGACATGGGGTCAGCGCATGGAAGGCCAACCGGTTAAACAATACAATAGCCCGTATGATGCAGCTACCGGCGTACGCACACCTACTCCTTACCTTTCTATCGGTAAGAATAATTACCAGAATTTCCTGCAGGCGGGAGCAGTCTCCACGAATAATCTCTCGCTGTCTTCTTCCGGCAGCAACTACGATATCCGGATGTCTTATTCCCATGTCTACCAGAAGGGAACCGATCTCAATACGAAGGTGAATATGGACAATCTGAATATCAATACGGATTATGATATAAACTCAAAATTGAAGCTCGAATCCAACCTGAACCTGAATGTTCAGTACACTCCCAATCTGCCGGACGCCAACTATGGCCCCAACAGCTATGTGTACATGTTCAATGTGTATGGAAATGCTGCCTATGATGTCAGGGATCTGAAGAATTATTATAAGGCGCCCATGGGTGTTCCTGGTTTGCGTCAGTATGCCGAGAACTATGGCCGCAGCAACAACCCTTATTTCATGGCTAATGAATGGTTGCACGGCCATTACAAGACCGATATCTACGGCTATATCAAGTTGGATTATACCATTACCCCCGAACTAGTCGCGAGCATACGTACGCAGGTGACGACCTGGAACCAGGAACGCACTGAAAAAGTACCTGCCGGCACTATTCTGAACCAGTACCTGCCCTGGTATTATTGGGGCTGGTATGGTGATTACCGGGAAGACAGAAGAAGCTTGATGGAAAACAACAGCGATTTCCTCCTGGCTTATAATAAAAAGATCAGCAACTGGAATCTTTCTGCCAATTTAGGCGCCAGCGAGCGTTCCTTCCGATACAGCTCTTCCTATGGTACCACGGTAGACCTCGCCGTACCGGGTGTATATAGCTTATCCAATTCAAAAACTCCGGCGCTCGCCTACAATTGGGGATCCAATATGCAGGTGTATAGCGGATACTACAGCTTCGATATCGGGTATAAGAACTATTTCAATATCTCGAATACAGGAAGGGTCGATAATGTTTCCACGCTGCCTTCCGGTAGCAACACCTTCTATTACCCCTCCGTAGCCGTAAGTTCTTCCCTCGGAGATTATTTGCAGCTTCCAAAATCGATCAGCTACTTTAAAGTCCGGGCTTCCTATGCCGAGGTGAGGGGCGCTCTTACTACTTCACAAGCGCCTTCTGCTTATGCGTTATCGAGCGGCTCTTCTGTAGGCAGCTTATTAGGCTATGGTACGGAAGACTACACTTCCTATGATGGTCCCAATTATGCCAACCAGAGCGCTTATAGCGTGACCACTTATTATAATAATCAACCGGATGTCAGTTACTCGACTACGAAATCTGATCCGAGCCTTAAAAGCTATGACGTGAAGTCTACTGAGGTTGGCTTCGATTACCGGATGTTCCAAAACAGGATTGGCTTGGATGCCACTTATTTCACCACGACCAACGGCCCGCAGATTTACGCCCTGGGTCTACCTTCCTCCACAGGATATGATGCCCAAAACGTA
>PLXD01000131.1 GCA_003151295.1 Chitinophagaceae bacterium
CGGAAAAATGCCGTTTGGCATACGGGTATAGGGCTACGAGCACGATGCCGGGGATCAGGAGAATGATAATCGTGTACAGGCTGTAATGATACGCGTATAACCCCAGGCAACTGCCCGCGTAGATGGCTATCGAAAGGGCGAATACCCCGTCTATCCCCTTTTCATCCAGGTAGGTGATCAGGCTGCGGATACCCTCTTTCCGGTCATCTTCCCGGTCACGGTAATCGAAGAGGATGCAGATGGCATAGGTCAGGAAAAAGCGGGAGATGGTAAATAAAATAAGGTCGTTGTTCCAGGCCCGATCACTGACCAGGACGGGTAAAATAGTGGTCACATACACCCAGACAATGGCCAGGAAAATAGTCTTTCCGATGGCAATCTTTTTCAGGCTCCTGAAGACAGGCTGGGACAGTTTGGGGGCCGAATAGAGGAAAGTGACGAACGCGCCGAAGCAGAGGGCCATCCAATGCCCATACAGGGAAAAGAAATAGATCCCCGCGCCGGTCAGCCCCGCGAGGTAGAAGATAAAATGCAGACCCTTGTGCTTTTGCGCCCACTGAATCCGCCTTGAGGGGTTGACGGAAACAGGGGTCAGCCACCAATGAAAATTATAACTGCATACCGTAGAGAAAAAAATAAAGCCAATGAGCCTCCCTGAAGGAAAAGCATGGAATAGCAGCTCGGTTGTCTGCCAGATCATTAGCACCGCGCATAAGGCTATAAAAAGACTGCTGAACAGGAAGAGATCGGCTATTTTTCGGAACACGTTGCTGGGCAAATAGTGATTAATGGATCGATAAAGGATCAATAATCGTCAAAATTATTAAATATTTATGGACGACGATGATCTTGATTATTGATTAACGATGATGATCTTAGGGGAGCTGACCGTATCACTCGTGTTACCAGCCGCATCAACTGCCCAAAACTTGAAGACCAGTGTGTCGTTTTCAGTTCCTCCATAGCTAAGGTATCCGTTATAGGGGAGGGTATATACCAGTTCCCCCTGGGTCTGGTTAGGAAAAGAAGGGATGGGATTGGCCAGGGTATCGGAACCTCCTGCCGGGTTCGCCGGGGGATCCTGGTTCAAACGGGTCCGGAAGGAATAAAAAGATCCTCCGCTAAGCTTCCCCCCTGGTGATTTGAACTTCAGGGTTGCCACCATATTTGCGGTATTCTGGTCGACAGTCGTGGTGATCGATTCGATGCTGATGGACGGCTTACCGCCATTACTTTTACTGCAGGAGAGAACGCAGTAGACAAGAGTTATCAATAAAGCGGGTATCAGGAAAGGAGTGAGCTTCATGATGAAGGTTTGTTGCATGCAAACCTACATGATTTTAGCGAAAAGGGGTACTATTGCCTAAATTTTTGCAATTCATTGACGATTACCTTTGAAGAGGCTCTTTCCGGGGCAAGAGGATAACATGGAAATAGTATGACGACAACTTTGGAAAATAAGATATTCGGGGTAGAACCCGCCACATTTGCGCCCCTGGCACTGGATGTTTTTCATTTCCAATACCGGCACAATCCTTTATACAGGTCCTATACGGATACATTAGGCATAGACCCCCGGACGGTCGGTTCGGTCAGCCAGATCCCCTTCCTCCCCGTCGGCTTTTTTAAAACCCATGCGGTAAAGACGACGGATTTCGAGACCCAGACCGTCTTTGAGAGCAGCGGAACCACGCAGACCCTCAATAGCCGCCATTATGTGAAAGATCCGTCCCTGTACCGGGAAAGTTTTGTCAGGGGATTCGAAATCTTTTACGGTCCGGTAAGTGACTGGTGCATCATCGGACTACTCCCTTCTTACCTGGAGAGAAATAACTCCTCCCTGGTGGTCATGGTCGATGAGTTGATCTGTCTCAGCGGCCAGGAGTTCAGTGGCTTCTACCTTTATGAACATGATAACTTGTACAGGGTATTAGAGGAACTGGAGAGGCGGGGACAAAAGACCCTGCTTATCGGCGTAACTTTTGCCCTGCTGGATTTTGCCGAAAAATATTCCCTGTCCCTGCACCGTACAGTGGTCATGGAAACAGGTGGCATGAAAGGACGCCGACGGGAGATGACCCGGCCTGAATTACATGATTTTCTCTCGGAACGATTGGGATTACAGTCGATCCATGCGGAATATGGGATGACCGAACTCTTGTCGCAGGCATACTCATCGGGCGGGGGCCTGTTTAAAACCGTGCCTTGGATGAAAGTGCTGGTTCGACAGGATGATGATCCTTTAATAGTGATGGAAGAGGGGGAGGGCATCCTCAATATGATCGATCTGGCCAATCTATACTCCTGTTCGTTTGTCGCTACCGAAGACCTCGGCAAGGTCTATGCCGATGGCTCTTTCCAGGTCTCCGGGCGAGTAGACAACAGCGATATCCGCGGCTGCAGCTTGCTCGTGCTTTAAAAGCTGTGCCTTATCTTAAGAAGAAGACTTTCCTAAGTCGTCGAAGACTTACGATGTTTACCACGTGCAATCTGTCGCGCAACGCCGCTGGTCCTCGACCCATCCGCAATGCTGATTCTATGGCAAGGGTGTGCCGGATGGGTGCTGCGGAGGCGTCGATTGCATCAACAGTTGCACGTGGGCAAGACATTACTACGCCTGCAGGATGTTGTCTTTGCAAAATGGTTTTGACACTGTATGTTGCCATTAGACTTGGGGACTTGCACTGTCAGCGGGTTACAGCGGGACTGGGATGTTCGCATAAACCGCCTCCGCAAGCCGCTACCATTTATAATTGCAGCAAACAGCCCTGCAGAAGCAAAACAGAAAATCACACTGTATACTCTCGGCTGAGGACCAGTGGTGTTGCGACATCCCAGTCCCGCCCAGAGAAAAAATGTCACAGAAACCCTACCTCTTAAACATAGTTCACCATAACACCAGCGCTACGAATAAACCGTCTCCATCAGCCCGTCCACGGCGATACTGCATCCGGTCCGGTTGCTCTCTTCCGCCAGCTCCAGGATCCTTATGGTGTTATAAGCCTGCTCCGGCTTTACCTTGAGCGGCGCCCCCTCCAGGAGGGTTGCAGCGAGGTCTTCATAATAGCCTGCATAATGGCCGGGCAGTGAGGGATATCTTTCTTTGATGATCTGTCCGTCCTTCTCCGTATGAAGCAATCCCCATTGTTCTGGAGACTCTTCGCCCCAATGGGGGCTATTGGGCAAAACGCCTGTTTTCAGCAAGGGTTCCTGTGGATCTTCCCCATATTTAATAAAGGAGCCTTCGGTCCCATGGATCATATAACGCGGTCCCGGCTCCCTGACCAGCATTCCTCCTTTCAGGATCACCCGCAGAAAGCCATAATCCATCCTGAGGTCGAAATAATCGTTCACCTTGGCGTGAGGACGTTGCAGGCGGATAGCTGCCTGCAGGGTCTTTGGCGGCCCAAAAAGATAGAGCACCTGATCGATGAGGTGAGCGCCCAGGTCGAAGAAAATGCCGCTGCCGGGTATATTTTCTTCACGCCAGGCATTGGGTTTGGCTCCCGGGCGGTAGCGGTCATAATGCGCTTCGAATTCGACGATCTTTTCTCCCAGCAGTTTCTTCTCCAGGATCTCTTTGATGGTCAGAAAATCGTTTACATAACGCCGGTTATGAAAGACAGTGAGGATCTTGCCGGTCTTTTTGGAGAGGTCAATCAATGCGGCCGCATCGGAGCCGATGATTGTGAAAGGTTTTTCCACTACCACATTCTTTCCGGCGAGCATGGCTTTTTGCGAATAGGGAA
>PLXD01000173.1 GCA_003151295.1 Chitinophagaceae bacterium
ACGGGAGAGATTACCGGTTGGAGCTTTACAGGCGCAAATCAGCCAGCTTGCCGCTACCCTTCAGCCTTCGGATTATGGAGATAAGGTGATGCCCAATTTCATAGTGACCCGTATACCAGTGGGTTTGTCGGGACTCATCATTGCCGCAATCATGTCGGCTGCGATGAGCACGATCAGCAGCGGGATGAATGCATCTGCCACCGTTTTTTCGGAAGATATTTACCGGCGTTACTTCAATAAAAAAGCCTCTGAAAAACAGAGGCTGCGGATCCTGTATATCGGCACGGTGGGATTCGGTCTCCTGGGAATGGCTACCGGTGTCGCTATGACAGGCGCCAAGAGCATCCTCGATACATGGTGGGAGCTTTCCGGAATTTTTGCGGCGGGCATGCTGGGCATCTTCCTGCTGGGCATCCTGAGCAAGCAGACAGGGAACCGGGCTGCCATCATTGCAGCCGTGATCGGGGTCATCATTATTTTTTGGATGACCTTCTCGGGTCAGTTGCCTGAACAATATGACTGGCTGAAGAGCCCGTTTCATAAAAACATGATCATCGTGATCGGAACGCTGTCGATATTCCTTGCGGGAATATTATTTACAAAGAAAAATGAACTACAAAGAGGTCCAGTTAACGAATGATCCGTCAGGGCATTGCATCAATGCCACCCAATGCTTCTCGGCGAATGACAGATGGATCGTATATGACAGCCGGAATGACGATAGCGGGATCATGGGGGCCGGCGGGATCGCCATGGTCAATAAGGATAGCGGAAAGATCGTATCCCTTTACAAGACCGCCAATCAGACGGCCTACGGGCCCGGTGTCGGCGCCGCCAGTTTTTCTCCCGCAGCGGATCGGGTTCTGTTCATCCACGGCATCCGGAATGCCGGCAAGGAAAGTCCTTATTCTTTTACGCGCCGTACCGGGGTAGCCATCGATATCGAAAGGCCTTTTGAGCCTATATTCATGGATGCCCGCAAGATCGATCCTCCTTTCCTGCCGGGAGCCTTGCGGGGGGGTACGCATGCACACTCCTGGAGCGGCGATGGGCAATGGATTAGTTTTACGTACAACGATTACCTGCTGGAGCAGTTGGAAAAACAGGGTGCTACAGTAAAAGATCTGAGAACGGTCGGTGTAATGGCACCGGGTAAGGAGGTAGCGGTTAAGGATCGGGGAAGTCTTGAGAATAACAGCGGTGAATTATTTTCTTTTCTGATTGCGACCGTGACAGCAGAGCCGGTTCCGGGAACGGATGAAATCGAAAAAGCATTCGACGAATGCTGGGTCGGCAAGAATGGGTACCGGAAAGCGGATGATACCTTGCAGCGCCGGGCTGTCGCTTTCCAGGGAAATCTTCAGGATCCCGCTGGGCGGTTAAAAACCGAGATCTTTATTGCAGATATCNNGCGGGAAATGATCCCGCCTGCCGTCCGCTTGTGCCGCAGGGCATCGAGGTGCGGAGGATCAGCTTTACCGGGAAAGGGGTGAGTCGTACTCCGCGCCATTGGCTCAGGTCCACGGCCGACGGGGCGCTGATCGGATTTTTGGCTGGTGATGATCATGATATTATACAGTTATTCGGGATCTCGCCCCTTGGAGGGGCCGAGCGACTCTTGACCTCAAATCCTTTTTCCATCCGCGGACCTTTCAATTTCAGCCCGGACGGAAGGTTCGCCGCTTATGCGGGAGACAACAGCGTATGGATCACAGAGATCGCGAATGGCCATTCGGTCCGTGTCACGGAAAGGTTTGGAGAGGATGATAAGCCGGAGGGCGCCATAGTATGGTCCAATGACGGATCGATGTTATGCTATAACCGCAGGGTGGAAGGCTTTCTGCAGATTTTCTTACTGAAGCGGCAATAGAAAGTTATTCCACTTTTTCCGAACGGGTGAATTTGCGCTTATAATCCAGGGGTGTCATGCCCGTTATTTTTTTAAAATGGCGGTAAAAATTCGATACGTTATTGAACCCGCATTCGAAGCATAATACATCGATGGGGTGCCTGTCTTCTATGAGGATCCGGCAGGCGTGACTGATACGGATCTCGATCAGGAAGTCATAGTAGGATTTATTCGTCATCATCTTAAAGTAGCGACAGAACGATGTGACGGTCAGGTTTCGCATGGCGGCGACGTCTTCCAGCGAAATATTCTCTTTGAAATGGGCCAGGGTATAATTATAAATTTTATTCAGCCGCAGGACTTCCACTTCATTGGATTTATAAAATGCATAAGCGGAAGTGATCAGGTCATATTCCCGGGTAGTGGCCAGGATCTTGAGCAGGCTTAACAGGATGATTAGCCGGTCTATCCCGGAAGCGTCCACGGAAGAAAGCATGAGCTCGATGAGCTTCTCCCTGGACCTTCCCCGTATCACCATTCCCATTTTTGCTTTTTCAAAAAGTTGGGGCAGGAGGTAGGTCTCTGGTAAGGAAAAAATATCCTTGCCCATGCAGTCAGGCAGAAACTGGATGACAATCGCTTCGATGGATGCCTGAGGATCCTTGTCATAATATTCCTCCTGGCAACGCCAGGAATGAGGGAGGTTTTCGCCTAGCAGGATGACCTCGCCGGCATCGAAATTGCGGACATTATCGCCGATAAACCGCAGGCCATTCCCCTTCATGGTAAAATGAAGTTCGAGCTCCGGATGGTAATGCCAGATCCTCCCGAAATTTTGACTCTGCAGGTGATGGACCATGTAAGATTCCTGCAGGGGGGTATTTACTTTGTAAAAATGCGGCTTCATCCAATTTTTTTTATCTTTTTTAGTTGCCGGATGGATCTCCGAAAGCAGGCATTTTAAGCCCGGGCTAAACTACTAAAAGGAATGATAATATCCTACAATTATTTGCAAATAATCTGTAATAAGAAGGCATATTAATCGAGGATATTTGTTTATTCGATTGAAACCCGGCCCTTATTCACACATTTTATCATCCCTTGCTTGTAATATGAAAGTTGTAAGAACGATACTCGCCATTGGTATTTTTTGCGTTTGTGTACTGCAGAAAATACATGCTCAGTCCATCGACCTGTCCCGGGGAAAGATCTATTGCCTGACAAAAAATAAAGACTTTCTGCTGCGAACGCCGGAAATCTTGCAGGAAGAAGTGGAAAAAAGAACCGGTATTCCTTTGCAACTGACAAAAAAGAGACCTTCGCCCGGTAGTCCTGTGATCATGATGGTCGGAGAGAGCGATCTGTCGGGCCTTTCGGGCGAACAGCGAAGAAGCCTGGATGCATTGCCTTCTATTAGGGCGGAAGGGTATAAGATTTTGATACCGGAAGGCGAAAATACGGTGTGGGTCGTGGGAAAGGACGCCAGGGGGCTGCTGTATGGGGTGGGATGGTTATTGCGAAAGATGGAAATGCGGCCCGGCAGTATCCTGCTGAAAGGAAATATTGCCCTTGCATCGAGTCCCACTTATCTGTTAAGAGGACATCAGTTAGGGTATCGTCCGAAGAACAATGCATACGATGCTTTTACGGTAGCGCGATACGACCAGTATATCCGGGACCTGGCTTTATTTGGAGCCAATAGTATAGAGATCCTGCCTCCGCGGACGGATGATATTCCCACCAGCCCGCACATGGTGTTGCCTGCCGCTAAGATGATCGTCGAGCAGTCGCGTATCTGTAAAGAATACGGGCTGGATGTGTGGATGTGGTATCCCAATGTGGGGAAGGATTATGAGCGGCCTGATTCGATCCAAAGCGAATTGAGGGAAAGAGAGCAGGTATTTTCTTCCCTGCCCAAATTGAACGCGATATTTGTACCTGCCGGGGATCCCGGAGACCTGGCACCGGATGTCTTATTCAAGTGGCTGGAAAAGGAAGCGGTGGTATTAAGAAAATACCATCCGGACGCTAAGATCTGGGTGTCGCCGCAGGGTTTCAATACGGACCAGAAATGGTTCGACTCTTTTTTTGCACAGGTCAACCGGCAATATCCCTGGTTTGGCGGAGTCGTATTTGGTCCCTGGGTGAAGATCCCGGTACACCGGCTTCGTCAACTGGTTAATCCGGCTATTGCTATCCGTCAATACCCGGATATTACACATTCTCTCAGTTGCCAGTATCCGATACCGCAATGGGACCTGGCCTGGGCGCAGACGTTAGGAAGGGAGTGCATCAATCCAAGGCCTGACGATGAAAAGACCATTCATAATGCAACCGAAAAATATTGCATAGGGAGTATCAGTTATTCCGAGGGTACGAATGATGATCTCAATAAATTTGTATGGATCGGTCAGGACTGGAACCCGGAAACGCCGGTGATAGAGACGCTGCGGGATTACGCGCGCTTTTTTATGGGACCCGATTTTACCGAGGCTGCGGCACAGGGTATTGTCGCGCTGGAAAATAATATGCGGGGGCCTGCCATCGCCAATGAGGGAATCGACCGTACTTTGCAGCAATGGCAGCGTATGGAACGGAATGCTTCTCCGGGACTGTTGCAAAGTCCCCGTTTCCAGATGTGCCTGATCCGGGCGTATTTTGACGCGTATACAAAAAGGCGGTTGATTTACGAAAAGGAACTCGAGCAGGAGGCCAGGGATGTATTGGAGTCTGTCAATATGCCGGTGAATGGATCGATAGGTAATCCGGCAAAGGCGATCGGAGCGGACGAGGCGATCAGGAAGGTTAGGGAGATCCTGGCGATGGCAGTTAATGCGCCCATCCTTCCAGCCTATAAGGCGAGATGCCTCGCCCTGGCGGACTCCTTGTATACGAGCATCGGCGCCCAGCTTACCGTAAAAAGACATGGGGGTATGCAGGGGCGGGGTAACTTCATCGATTTTATCGACTTTCCGCTGACCGATGCTCCCTGGTTGCTGGACCGGCTTTCGATCATCGAGAGATCGGGGACGGAAGCGGAAAAA
>PLXD01000003.1 GCA_003151295.1 Chitinophagaceae bacterium
AATTAATAAATAATAAAAAGTGTGTATTGATCTAGAAAATAAAACGATTAATTATTGAATTGGTTCATTATTCAGGGAATCCTTTAACAGTGAATCTATCGCAGTATTTAAGCCAACAACTACATTACAATTATACTTATATGGCGAATATCTTTTCAACGGATCAAGGTATGTCCATTGAAAAATTCTATATTTCGCATAAAATTGAACTCGTAAAGGAATTGCTCGCTTATAATGAGCTTACTCTCAGCGAAATCGCCTTCAAGATGAACTTTAGCAGCGTAGCTCATCTTTCCAAACAGTTCAGGAAAGTGACTGGCCTGACTTCTTCCGATTTTAAAAAGCTAAAGAATAATAGACGGTGCATGTTGGAAGATTTGTCGATGGCTAGCGTAAAATGCGGATGATAAAATGAAAATTCGGTTTACAGGCAAGTTCCCCTGGCAGGCGTGCAGATCCGCATGGCAGACGCCACAAGTGATAACTTTTATTAAGTTCTGGTTCTCCCCCGGTTCTTTCTAATTCACACTTACCGGAATTATATAACAATTGCCAGGAAAAATGGACTCAATTTTGCTCCTTGGATCAATATACTTAGAAACCTTTTCTTCACTCACTAAAATAAAAAGTATAAAAAATGAAAACGAATTCAGATTTACAGAAAGATGTTCAAGACGCCATCAGATGGGAACCGTTATTGAACGCAGCAGAAATCGGTGTTACCGCCAAAGATGGCGTTATTACCTTGTCAGGAACTGTCGACAGTTATTGGAAGAAATCAGAAGCGGAAGAGGCGGCTAAAAACGTTGCAGGCGTAAAAGCCGTCGTTGAAAAAATTGAAATTAAGTTCGGCAATAGTTCATTTAAAAAAGATGACAATGAAATTGCCATCGAAGTATTGAATGCTTTTAAATGGAATCTGGTAGTCCCCAACGAAAAATTAAAGATAAAAGTCGAAAAAGGCTGGGTTACGCTGGAAGGGGATCTGCAATGGAATTATCAAAGGGAAACTGCAAGAAACACGGTAAGCAAACTTTTGGGCGTAACGGGCGTCACAAACAATATCAAAATTAAATCGGAAACACATGACGAGATCGAAAAAAAGGATATTGAAAGCGCCCTTTCGCGTAACTGGTCTTTGAATGATTTGGATATACATGTCAAAGTTGCAGGAACTAAAGTGACGCTAACCGGCACTGCCGAGTCATGGTACCAGAAAAACGAAGCGGGACGAATAGCTTGGAATGCACCCGGTGTCTCATCGGTTGATAATGAATTGGTCATTGAATATGAGTTTGAATTGGAGGATTGATGAAGGCCATGGTCCTGGAAGCTCCAGGCCACCCCCTCGTCAGTAAAATTCTTCCAATACCTGCTCCTTCCTCAAAGCAGGTATTGGTCAAAGTCATTGTATGCGGCGTTTGCAGGACAAATCAACTACTGCTGAATGTTTTTAATAAGTGTGAATATTGAAACTGTTTCATAAAATGTTATATTAGATGAATGCCCGGAATCAACAAACTTTGTTATTATGATCAAATAAAATCACTTATGAATAAAATTAAACAGTCGCCTACATCGCCGGATGACACATTTTCAAAGAAAAAATGTAAAAAGGAAATGAGAATTTTACACAACAAATTATTTGAACTGCAAAATGTGTTTTATGCCGATAGCCGTTTCTCGTTGCTAATTATTTTTCAGGGTACCGACACGGCGGGCAAAGACGGTACCATCCGCCATGTAATGTCCTGTATGAACCCGATGGGCGTCCGGGTTACACCTTTTAAGGAACCTACCGCGGAAGAGCTTAATCACGACTTTCTATGGCGGATAGTCCCTCATTTCCCTGCCAAAGGTATGATAGCGGTTTTTAACCGATCTTATTATGAAGATATTCTTGTTCCGTTCATCGGAAAAAAACTCTCAAAAGAAGAGCTCAATCAACGTTGCCAATTGATGAACGTTTTGGAAAATCATCTTGAATCGAACGGTATTCACGTACTGAAATTCTTCCTGAACGTTTCACACGAAGAACAAAAGAAGCGTATTAAAGAACGGTTGACCCAGCCCCACAAGCGATGGAAATATTCTCCGGAAGACAAAGCGTCGGCGGATAGGTATGATGATTATATGGAAGCGTACGAAACGATTATTGAGCAGTGCAATGTATGTGAGTGGCATATAGTACCCGCCGACAAGCGATGGTATCGAAACTACGCTGTCGCCGATTTTCTAATCAAACACCTGGAATCACTTCATCTTCAATTTCCGGAATCCATAAAAGTGAATAAATGATGATGATTGCCAGCTTCACACGGCGTCAAAAATGNNATATAAATTCCCCTGGAAATCATATAACGAACTAAACAATAATTATGAATGCTAAGAATGGCTCACTTGCCGAACTGGCACTCGATCTTCGGTGGTCATGGAACCATGCCTCAGATCAGTTATGGCAACAGCTTGATCCCGAACTTTGGCAACTTACCCATAATCCCTGGCTGGTTTTGCAGACCGTCTCTCATGCACGGCTGCAGCAAAAATTGGCAGATCCGGCTTTTACGGGGAAAATAGAGGAACTGATAAAGTTAAAAGAGACCAGGGCCTCAAACCCCGCATGGTTTCAACAAAACCATCCCGTTACCCAGCTGACGGGCATTGCTTATTTCAGTATGGAGTTTATGCTGAGCGAAGCGCTGCCCATTTACGTCGGCGGGCTGGGTAATGTGGCCGCCGACCAGTTAAAAGCCGCCAGCGACCTCGGTGTGCCGGTGGTTGCTGTCGGCTTGCTTTATCAGCAAGGTTATTTTCGCCAGGAAATCGATAAAGATGGTTTACAAAAGGCCATATTTCCCTATAATGATCCCGGGCAATTGCCGGTGACCCCATTACTTTGGCCTGACGGCGAATGGCTTAGATTGAAAATAGTATTATCGGGCCTGCCAGTTTGGCTGCGCACCTGGCAGGTTCAGGTGGGAAGAGTGAAGCTGTACCTGCTGGATAGCAACGATGCCGTTAATTTGCCTGCTCATCGCGGTATCACCAGCGAAATTTACGGAGGTGGCACCGAACTTCGCATCCAACAAGAAATCCTATTGGGCATCGGCGGTTTTAAATTGCTGGCTGCCCTCGGAATTAAGCCTGAGGTGCGTCACATGAATGAAGGCCATGCCGCCTTTCTGATCCTGGAACGCGCCAACCTGTTTATGAAGGAAACCGGCATGCCGTTCGAAGCGGCCCTGGCCGTTACAAGAGCCGGCAATTTATTTACCACTCATACCGCCGTTGCCGCAGGCTTTGATCATTTCAATCCTTCCTTGATGTGGGAGTTTTTTGAATCCTATGCCAGAGACGAGCTCAAGATTGATTTCAATGAACTGATGGCCCTGGGGCGCCAGGATCCCAATAACCTTTCGGAGAGTTTTAATATGGCTTATCTCGCCATCCGGGGAAGCGGAGCAGTGAATGGTGTAAGCCGTTTACATGGTTCGGTCAGCAGGCATCTTTTTGAAAACATTTTCCCGAACTGGCCGGTAGCGGAAGTACCGGTAGGATCGGTGACCAATGGAGTCCATATGCCAAGCTGGGACTCTGAATTAGCTGACGAGATCTGGACACAGTCATGCGGAAAAGGGCGATGGAGAGGGGATCTCAAAGCGCTTACACAAAACATTACCTCGGTAACCGATGAAACATTTTGGAAACTTCGCACCGTCTGCCGCAATAATCTCGTCAACTATACCCGGCAAAAATTGAAAGCGCAATGGATTGTGTCGGGACAGCCGCCCGAAATAATCGAAATGGCGAAACATGTGTTTAATCCCCACACATTAACCCTGGGTTTCGCCCGTCGTTTTGTGGCTTATAAAAGACCCGACCTCCTTTTACACGACGAGGACAGATTCATTCGAATCCTGACCAATCCGGAACGTCCCGTGCAATTGGTCATTGCAGGCAAAGCGCCTCCTTTCGATGAGCCGGGAAAGGATTTGATCAGGCATTGGGTACAATTTATTCAGGAACATAAGCTATATAGCCATGTTGCCTTTTTAAGTGATTATGATATGTTGCTGGCCGGGCACCTCGTACAGGGTACGGATGTTTGGCTCAATACACCAAGGCGCCCTTGGGAGGCCTGCGGGACAAGCGGCATGAAGGTATTGGTCAATGGTGGAATTAATTTATCCGAGCTGGATGGATGGTGGGCTGAGGCGTATACGCCGGATGTAGGTTGGGCATTGGGAGATATGCTGGAACACGACGATGACCCCTCCTGGGACGCAACAGAAGCCGGGGCTTTATATGACTTGCTGGAACAGCAGGTGGTCCCTGAATTTTACACCCGTAATCAATATGGACTTCCCGAAC
>PLXD01000213.1 GCA_003151295.1 Chitinophagaceae bacterium
TGGTGGTTCCTCGATCAGAAAGAGGGGATGACCCGGCAACTCAATGCATTATCGAATATGGGCTTGCTGAGCCGTTTTGTAGGCATGCTTACGGATTCCAGGAGTTTTCTATCCTATCCCCGCCATGAATATTTCAGGCGGATATTGTGTAATCTTTTCGGCGGGGAGATTGAGAACGGCGAATTGCCTGACGATATCGATTGGATCGGGAAGGTTGTAAAGGATATCTGCTATTATAATGCCCGGCGTTATTTTGGATGGTGAGCCCGCCTGAGATACTTTTCTAAGCTAAAACGATTTAGTTATATCTTTATATAAGGTGACAGATATATAAGGTGACAGAAAAGTCCTAATTAATTGTTTGATGAAAAAGGTCTCCATAAGCGATATTGCAAGGAAGGCGGGCGTGTCGATCTCTACTGTTTCATTCGTAATGAACGATAAAGCAGTGAAAATGAGGATCAGCCAGGAGGTGATCCGGAAGGTCGAAAGAATGGCCAAGGAAATGGGATATAGACCCAACCAACTGGCCAGGGGACTGCGTACCGGCAAGACAAAGACGATCGGCCTCATTGTGGAGAATATTTCGAATGCTTTTTTTGCGACCCTGGCTAAATCGATCGAAGATGAGGCAAAAAAGTTTGACTATAAGGTGGTCTATTGCAGCACGGACAATGATGAGAACAAGGCGAGAGAATTGATCAATATGCNNGAAGATATTAAGAGGTTGCAGGCCGATAACAAGCCAGTGGTGCTCATAGACCGGTATTTCCCCCAGCACACTGAGATCCCTTATGTATTGGTGGACAATTATGGCGGGGTCACCGATGGAATGCAGTACCTGATCGGGAAAGGCTATCGTAAGATCGCACTTGTCACCGTCGAAGCTGACATGGCTCACATGAAAGACCGTTTGCAGGCATATTACGATGTATTGGGAATACATGGGATCGGAACCGAAGAGATGATCATAAAAATGATCCCCTACGTAAATGAGAGAGAAACGGCCTTGCAGGAGATTGTGAGTTTTTTGTCGGACAGCAGGGATAAGATCGATGCGGTCTTTTTTCTGACCAATTACCTGGGAGTATTGGGAATAGAAGCGATTAAAAAGTTGAATATTAAAGTGCCATCCGAAATGGCCATTCTGTGTTTTGACGATAATGACATATTCAGATTATACACGCCTGGCATCGCCGTCATCAGGCAGCCTATCCGGGAGATCGGTCAGAAAGCCGTATTGGCGCTGATCGAACGTTTAAAACCCGTCACCGCAGAGTCGAATTACGAGAATACCAATATTATGCTCGCTGCGGAACTGGTGCCCAGGGAGTCCATCTAACCCGTTGAATCCCTCACGATAAGGGTGGAGGGAATCACAATGCATTCGTTGGCAGGCATGGAACTGTCTTTCTTTAGCGCCTTAAAAAGAGCGGATGCGGCCGCTTTACCCATTTCAAAGGCAGGCTGGGTGATTGTGGTCAGGGATGGATTGAGTATGGCGGCAGAGGAAAGGTTTGAAAATCCGACGACCTTCACGTCTCCGGGTATGGATAATCGCAATTCTTTACACACAAGATAGGTGGTGATCGACAACTTCTCAATAGCGGCAATGATCCCGTCGAACCTGTCCTCTTGTTCCAATGCGTTCCTGATCGTGGTATAATTCTTATCGGGGTCATCCGGGCATATGATTATATCCGATGGATCCACGGCACGCTGGTGGTCGGATAATGCTTTTTTATAGCCTTGCATTCTTTTTATTGTGATGGAAAGACCCGGTGATATACAAAGAAAGCCAATATGGTTGCAACCTTTTTCGATCAGGAATTGGGTTGCTTTATAGGCGCTTTCGAAATCGTCCGTGATCACTTTCGTCGTTTCGACATCTTCACAGACCCTGTCGAAGAATACGATGGGCATATCTTTGGCAAACAAATCCCGTATATGATCGATTCCTGTAGTTTGGCCGGAAACGGAGAGTAAAACACCATCCACACGGCCGCTTTGGAAATCCTGGAGGATGGCTTCTTCCTTTAAAAGGTTTTCATGGGTCAGGTAGATAAGGACATGATAGCCTTTTTCCTGCGCGACGGCCTCGATGCCGTCGATAGCCAATGAGAAAAAACTGTTGGCGACTTCGGGCAGTACCACTGCGATCGTCTTACTCTTTCGCCTGCGAAGACTGCTGGCATATGGGTTGGGTACATAATTTAATTTTCTGGCCAGGTCCTGAACCTTTTTTTTAGTTCCTGCACTGATCTCATGGCTATCCCGGAGCGCTTTCGAGACGGTCCCCACCGAAAGGCCCAATTCCTTTGCAAGCGCCCTTATGTTAATATTACTCATATCACAAAAATAATGATTCTTAAGGCATTCGGATACCATTCAGGAGATCCTGAGTGTATGCGGATTGATTCTGTAAATATACGGGAGGAAAGATAAGGCGGAGGGATCGGAAAGACGACTTCTATAAATATACAAGAGGACCGGTTAGGCTGCAGGATCGGAAGGCTTCAGGAACGGGGAAGATATTTAAGGGTAGACGGGGGTTTCCCGCTGACACAAGAGGGGGTTTGTCCAGCCAGATAAAAATGGGATCAACGCATTTTGTTGCTATCGCCGGTCAATGTCCCTGGGCAATCTTTAAGATGATAATGGCCGTGCAGACCCCGGCAAGGAAAATGCCGATCAATAGAAGATTGCTATGGCTGATGACGATTTTTTTAAGCCGGTAAAGAGTGTTCATGGTTACGTCGGTTTTTCGGATTTGGAATAATAGAATAATAGGATCAGATCAGGTAGGATAAAATTAATAACGATTTTCTTATTTTTCTAGTATATATGCAGCCGGTAATAGTTTGCAGGAAGGAGTTTTTAAGGGTAATTACTGACTGGAGATACAGGCATTGACTGGTGGCAGGTGGCTTACAGCCAATAGCGAGACTTAAACGGGTATTTAAGTCTCGCTATTACTATTTTGAACAAAAAATGGCTGAACCTTTCGGGTCTTGCCGCCTGATACAAGCTATCAGCTATTGGCTATCAGGATACTGCTTTATTGACGAGTGCTGCGGCTTCGCTTAGCAGGATGGCCGATTGTACTTTCAGGCCGCTATCGGTGATCAATTTTTTAGCTTCTTCTGCATTCGTACCCTGCAGGCGGACGATGATCGGTACCTTGATATCCCCGATGGAGTTATAAGCGTCGATCACACCCTGGGCAACGCGGTCACAACGCACGATACCTCCGAATATATTGATCANNGCTTTTACTTTCGGATCTTTTAAGATGATACGGAAGCCGGCTTCTACAGTCTGTGCATTGGCAGTGCCTCCCACATCCAGGAAGTTGGCAGGCTCACCACCGCTGAGCTTGATCATATCCATCGAGGCCATGGCCAGACCGGCGCCATTCACCATACAGCCCACATTACCGTCCAGTTTTACAAAATTCAGATTGTACTTTCCTGCTTCTACTTCGGTAGGATCCTCTTCGCTTATATCGCGTAATGCTTCCAGATCGGCATGACGCATCAGCGCATTGTCATCCAGGTTCATTTTACAATCCACGGCGATGATCTTCTCGTCACTGGTCTTGAACAGCGGATTGATCTCCAGCAT
>PLXD01000464.1 GCA_003151295.1 Chitinophagaceae bacterium
TGCAGCGAAAACTCATCATTGAAATCAGGTGGTCAAACAGGTGGTCAAAGGTCAGTATAATTTCCACTATACGTATTGATTGGCAAATTCCAGACATTTTTTTACTTCTATTAATGCATCGGAATTGGCAGGGAGATCATATCCCAATTCTATGCTCATAGGAATCGGATAATTTTTCTCCTTGACAAGGGTGATGATTTCCTTGATAGGAGTATCTCCCTGTCCCCAGGGCATGTTTTCTCCGCCGTGCTCTTTGGATAGCCTATCTTTTAAATGAATGCTGGTGATCCTTTGATGCTTTTGCTGAATGAACGCAAGCAAAGTTTCCTTGGTATTATTGCCGCCGCCGGCTATATAATGCCCGCAATCCAAATTGATGCTGTTGTTGGGGGATTGGCTTAAAGGGATATCCCACGCGGTATCGGTTGCCTGGGTATGGGCATGATATCCAACAAATATTTTATTTTTTTCGGCAAGTTTGCCAAGTCTTAAAGAATGATTGAGGTCTTTGGGCAATTCCACGGTTACGGAGTTGGCTCCCAAGGCTTTTCCGGCTTTGTATGCATATTCGATTTCACCGTCGGAGTTGCTGTCATTCAATGCGTCTGGCTTGAAGGCATACACGGAAATGCCTGCATTGTTCAATCGTTTTTTGCATTCGATGAATTTGTCGAAGGTGACAGTTTCCCTCCAACTGCGGACTCTTGCTTTGTAGCTTTCCTGCGTCTCTTCTTTATTCGGAGCGGGTTTGCCTGCAAATTCTTCCGCGGCTCCCCCCATTAATTCTATGGCTTTGATTCCGGTTTGATTGCAATATTTTATGATATTATCGATGCCGTCCGGGAGGGAGCGAAAGGAATAGGTGATGGCCCCAATGACAACAGAATGTTTTTTTGAGGATCTATATAAAGAATTTTTTGCAAAAAGGGAGGCACCGCCAAGGATACCGAAGCTGCCGAGGGTGGTCATTTGAATGAATTTCCTTCTCGATTGCGTCTTATCATTATTCTTTGAGCTCATAAATTTTCCTTTTATTTTTTATTTATTCTAAAATTAGTGATATTCTCCAAAAACCGGTCTGAATTCAATGCTTATTTTGCCGGTGTATAAAAATTAAACAGGGTGCAAAGGTTTCCAAATATTCATCTTCTGCGGAGTCTTCAACCCTGCCGGCTTCAATGGCTTCTCCCCAATAGCTTTTGGGGCCATATTGTTTGTTATGATTTATTTTTTGGTTTTTGGGAACAGATAGATGACCGCATCTCCCGGATCTACTTCCATGGAAGGCTGGTAAATATTGGCCGGCACGATGGTTCCGTCTTTAAGCACTTTTTTCACCGATTCATCTCCATAAAACGTCAGATTGATGCTGTTGTAATAATCCTTGTTTACGATGACCAGAAAATCATTTTCGCCTTTTTCCAACAGCGATACCAATACAGGTGCCCCGTTTGTTTCCAGCACTTTTATGGGATCCGGAAGTGTTGTCAGCCGGATGGTTCCCTTCGGGATCATCCCTTTTCCCATATGGCGCACCCAAACCACCTTTGATCCGAGAAAGACTCCTGACAGGTTTTTGATTTCCTCGCTCATCAGCTTTACCCTGTCATACACCACACTTCTCTTCCCGGCTACACTGATGGGAGCGCCGCGTTGGTCTTCGGAGGAGGGCGCATTCACAGAGGTCGCCGACCAATAGGTGAAATATTCTATTCCCTGCGCACCATACGCTAAGTTGCTATATGTCTGCACACGCAGCGCAGCCAGCGTGGGTGGGGTGATTTTTGCATCATCATAGTTGGTGGTGAGCGCAAATGCCCAAAATGGTTTGCCCGCTTTTTTGGCTTCTCCGGAAACCTGTTCCAGGTTTTCATACCAGCCTTCGTGAAGACGGTCTTTGAGAACCGGATAATAGTCGAAGGACAGGAATTGCAGTGGTATTTGCCTCGCGCATTCACTAACGTATCGCCTGTAGTTTTTTGTGCCGGTTTTTGTAGAATCTACGACATTCGGGAACAGGTTGACATAGCAAAAATGCTTATTGTCCACTGACTGTACTTTTCTAGCCCAATTTGCCAATTCGGGGAATTGATCCATGCTGGGCTCGTCCATCAGGTGGTAGCCTGCAACGGCGGGATGATTCACAAAACGTCTTGCCGTGTTTTCGGGATCTGATTTTAGTTCGGGGCAGGATACCACCAATTGAATTCCTACTTTTTCGGCAATATCCAGCGCTTTTTGCATTTCATCAATATTGGGGAAAAAGCTAAGCTGGTGGGTGATACCGGCGTCTTTCATCTCCTGGTAACGGGCAACAGTTGTTTCACTAGAAGGAATGCCATCCCATGCAAGAACAGGGATCCGGGCATCGGATTTTAATCTTTCCTGGGAGTTCGAATATTTCTGGCATAGAAAAAATACTGTAATGAACAAAATAAGTCTTCTCATAAGCAATCAATTTTATAATAGCGGTAAATATATGATTATAATTTATTACATGCAGCATCGTGAATGGTCATGATCTTGCCCTGCTCACAGAAATTTTCTTGAAAACTTTAAGCGAGTGGACCGAAAAGAATCTAAGCGAGTGGATCGAAAAAAGGAGGAGCTTACAGATTGCTTAGAATAAGCCCTCTATTGATAAATATCTTTCTCCTGTGTCATAGTTGAAAGTAAGAACCTTAGATCCTTTGGGTATCTCCGCTAATTTTTTTGCTACGGCAGCCAGTGAAGCGCCCGTCGAAATGCCCCCTAATATGCCTTCTTCTTTTGCCAGTCTTTGTGTATAGGTAAATGCCTCTTCTTTACTCACTTTTATAACTCCGTCCAATATTTTTCTGTTTAAAATGGAAGGCACAAAGCCGGCTCCGATACCTTGTATAGGATGTGGTGACGGGCTTCCGCCGCTTAACACGGGTGACAATTCGGGCTCTACTGCAAATACTTTCAAGTTTGCAAATTTCTCTTTTAGTACTTCTGCAACGCCGGTGATATGCCCACCGGTTCCAACGCCGGTGATTACATAATCCAGCCCGTCCGGAAAGTCTTTCAGTATTTCCAGGGCAGTTGTTTGCCTGTGAATCGCCGTATTGGCAGGGTTGTCAAATTGCTGTGGAAGCCACGCCCCTGGTGTTGCCGTAACCAATTCTTTAGCCTTTTCAATGGCGCCAGTCATCCCTTTTTCACGGGGTGTTAAAACAAATTCGGCACCGTATAAGGACATCAATCTTCTTCTTTCAATGCTCATGCTTTCAGGCATTACCAAGATTATCTTATAGCCTTTAACTGCAGCGACCAATGCCAACCCAATGCCTGTGTTGCCTNNTGTTGCCTGATGTGGGCTCAATGATCACACTGTTAGGTTTTAATAAACCCTTTTGCTCTGCATCTTCGATCATGGACAAGGCAATACGATCTTTGATACTTCCTCCAGGATTATTTCTCTCCAATTTCAACCATATTTCATGGTCGTTATTAAAAAGTTTGTTGATCCGAACATGCGGGGTGTTGCCAATAGTTTCTAAAATATTGTTTGCTTTCATTTTAAAAGATTTAGATTTGAATATGTTTCAGATGACAAAATTTAATGCTTCTGTTGCAGGATATTTATCTTTAATTGCCACCTCACTCTTATGATAGATGATGGAATTGGGTAACACACTGTAGGTCAGCCAAACATTGCCCCCTATCACGCTGTCATGGCCAATGACAGTATCTCCGCCGAGTATTGTAGCTCCAGAATAAATAATTACATTGTCATCAATCGTCGGATGGCGTTTAGCATTTGCTTTTCCCTTCGATACATTTAATGCCCCCAATGTCACGCCCTGGTAAATCTTTACGTTATTGCCTATTTCTGCTGTTTCACCTATCACAATCCCCGTTCCGTGATCGATAAAAAATGGTTCTCCAATTACTGCACCCGGGTGAATGTCGATGCCTGTTTTACTATGGGCGCATTCTGTAAATATTCTTGGTATGATTTTCACCCCCTGTATATGCATCTGGTGAGACAATCGATAAACGGCAGTCGCATAAAAGCCGGGATAGGCTACCAATACTTCTTCCAAGGATTCGGCAGCGGGGTCAAACTGCAGAATTGCTTCAGCATCTTTCACCAATTTATGGTAGATGCCGGGGATAGCTTCAAAAAATGTATCGGTCACATTCTGTGCTTTTTCTTTGTCACACAATACATCATATACCAATCGGGAAAAATGGGATTTTAGCGATTCAAATTCTTTTTCCAAATCAGCCGGTTGCTTGTTTTTTACGCTCTTGGGCAGGAATAGAAAATCAAATAATTGGTCAATGAATCTTTCTGCCGATTCTTTATCGGGAAAGGCAGTAAAAGCTTTTGAATTATGCAAGAAAAGTTGTTCAATGAACGCCTGATGACTCATAATCGATTGATTGCTGAAGGTAAAGTTAAGTAAACTATTATGATTCATAAAATTAACCCGCTTTATCAAATTGTTGGATGGATAATTATTGTCTGCCGTATAAAACTAACGCTAGGTGATCAACCGCTTAAATGCTGACAGCAATACATCTTGCTGTACGCGAAAAAGGCGTACTCAAAACTACTTTCGAAGGAAGGACACTTCGAATCTTCTTCGGGGGTGCTCCCCTTGGGGACACCCCCCGGGGAACCTTCTTTTTGGAAGCCCTTTTTAGCTTGGTCAGAAGTTGGTCTATTTCGACTGCTCATAATAAATTAGCCCACCGATCCGCACTCCCATCTTTTCTTACAATAAATAAAGCTACAAATGTGATTGCTTTCTTAATGTTATAGCCTTCCAGGTTCTGCGCGATAAAATTCCGAAAACCTTCTTTTTTGTATCGGGGTGTTATAAACTTATTGGCTTCATATAAGGGTTCATTATTAAACGCTCCAATTATATGCAGGTTTTCTGATTTCTGATTCAAATAATTTTCATCATCTAATACTATTCGGCGGAACCCGGCTTTGGAAATAATTAAAGTTGAATCGGTGATTTCTTCAATGGTGTATCTAATGAAGCCAATGAACTTGTTCGCAATAATATAGAATTTGCTTTGGATTTTCGATAACCTGGCTCTATTTTACCACGATTTNNACCACGATTTCATCAGAATAAATACGAACTGGTTCTCCGGCACGTATATGCCAGGAAGGCATCTTTAACATACTCTCGGCATGCACTTTTATATAACGGGCCTTACTATCATCCTTCATGTCCGCTTGAAAAGAATGTATTGAAATTTTGCTTATGTCTGGATTTTCGAATGGATTGGGATTGTGCGGGTTGGTAATCCCGATATAGTCACCGTACTTTTCACCATCGACAGATATCGCATAAGTTACGTATTTAGGTAGCACCATCAGATGCCAATCGGGTTGGGCTTGCGGATTAAGAAAATCCATGGTAATGGAGTTAATGGGCATGGGTTCGCCCAGGTCGAGAATAAAATCCATATGTTCCCCTTCGTAAAAGATCCAATTAACGTCGCTGCGCTGCCATGATTCGTACGACGCGAAAAGCCCGTCCGTGAGGCCTTCTACGCCTTTCGATTTGCTTCCGGGATGGGTGATCGGGATGATTTTTTTATTGAATGATTTAGCTTTGTCCATTTCTTCCATCCTGGTAAAAATCCGGTTGTAAGATGCCAGGAAATGGTCAGGGCTGCCGCTTCTTTCTCTCACAAGGAGAGCGCCTTCCCTCTTGCAGCCGTCCACAAATTTACTTACCAATGCTTTCATTTCCGGTTTCGCCACCACCATACCACTGCTTATATGGTGGTATAAGCTTCGGGGTGTGTCGATTTCTGTCCGGCCAATTTGAATCTCAGCATACATAATGGGTAACCTTGCTGTTTGTACCCGTTCGAGCAACCGGGCATCGGCTCTTACAGCGTCCTCAGCCTTGTCAAATATTTGCTTATACTCCTCCATCATTTGGGCCGACAAAAAAGCTTCTTTTGCATCGATAGGATCGCCAAAAATATCCAATTGGATACCGCTTTTTAATAAAGATTGGTGTAAAGCGTCGATGTATCGGCGGATATAGGGCCCTGCGGCGCCGTAATAACCATTTGTAAAATCAGCAATAATTGTTTTCTCGTCGGCATACGGTTTCCACATTAATCTATAGATCAGGTAGGCACGCAAGACGGCCATTTCAGCCGCTGCCTCGCCATTTGCCTGCATATATAAGGCTTTTACATGATGGTCTGCGTAGAATTTGATATTTGGCTTTATCGTATAAAGGTTGGGAAAAGGAGCAAAAAAATTGGTGAATTGGATGTTGTAGTCCCAGATCAGGATGTCATTTGCAAGGGCTCCCCAATCCTTCAGGTCATTTGAAAATGCCGGGTCAGTTTCAAAAACAGGCCCCTGTCGCTTACTCTCGATGTTGCAGAGCATGATATTAACATTGGATTCAATTTTGATGTTTTTTGGGGCTTTCCGGGAATACCAATAAGCCAGGGTTGAAATAATCTTATCAGGGAATTCCCTGGCTACCTTATTTACAAAATAAATGATAGAACCACTCGGCACGCCTCCATATTTTTCATTTAGCGCTGTGCAGGCATCGCAACGACAATACTTATCGTTATCATTTTGGCTAATTGACCAGTAGGTCGCATGGGGATTCTCCGTAATTTTCTTTTTCAGGTTGGAGACCAATACGTCCACTACCTCATGGTTAGACAGACATAATTGCGTGCCGGGTTGCCGGTTGCCATTGATCAGGGAATAGTACTCCGGATGGGTATTGCCGTATTCCCCGGAAGGCACCAATGCGTTAAACGTATGAACAAATAATCCCCAATCATCTCCGGAAGAGAGTTTATACCAATCCGAATACTCCTGATCACCCATTTTGCTGTAAGATGTCGTTCTGTAAGTGATCAATGGTGCAATCATTATTTCGTCCTTTGGAAACCTAATGGCATCTCCCTTTGGAATATGCGTATAATCAGGAGAATATTTTCTGAAACCCAAAGCCTCAAGTAAATCGTAAACGCCATAAAGGACTCCCTTTTTGCCGCCTCCGGCAATAATAAAATTTTTCCTCACGTTTTTGTAAACGTATCCGCCTTCCTGTAATTGATCAAAATCGATTTTTTGGGCTTTTGCATAGTTCGTTTGCCCGATATAAATGGCATGCGTATGCCGAAACTTACTTTCGTCGACGACAGGAATAGTGGCTGTCGACATTTCAGACAAATAATGCTGAAGTTGCTGCGCTGCTTGTCTTTCTTTCGGATCGGCCTGTTTAGGGATAACAATTTGATAATCGGAAATACCTTCGATAACTAACCGGACGTTCGACTTCTTTTTCATTGGTTTTGAACTGACAAAACCCGGAAGGAGGGTTACCCCGGCTGCCATAAGACCCGAAATTTTCAAAAATCTAAGCCTCGATATATCATTATATTTCTCAGTATCATTCATCTTCCAAAATTGATTTGCTACTAATTAACTCAAGTTACCGGAATAAAATAAAAAAGTAAATCCAAAAAGACAAATTTGGTTTGCCGCAACCAAAGAGCTCAAAGAGAATAAGTTATGCATTTGTCAGTTTGATCATTTATTTGTAACATGTAAGCTCACTTGTCCCCGACGGCGAAAATGAAATGCTTTTTAAATAAGCAATCTATATATTTGATTATTAATGGAATCCGTAAATATATCAAACTCAAATATTGGTATTATCCTTATCTGATCAGTCAATAAACACGGAAATGCTTAAAAAAAGATCGATGCGGATTTATTTATACCGTTGGACTTGTTTTGCCGGATGGTTCCTATTATTTAACGGTGTTTTCGGCCATGTCTGTGCGCAGGGGGATCTTCGGGGGCCAATTCGTTCCGACCAATTTACCATCCACAAGACGCAGGATGGCATCTTTGCCACCGGCCTGCGGTATAAGCCTTTCCAGAAATCAACCTTTACGGCCCGGTGGATAGGGATGGACCCGCTGCGATACCCGGACCAGCAGCCTACGAAGACCACCTGGATCGGGGACAAGAAGGATGGGACCTCATACATGATAAAATTCAAAAAACTGGTCCGCCTCGATGGGAACGTCGCGTCCGCCAATATCAGGATCAGTGCAGACGTTAAGTACAGGCTTTTTATCAACGGAAAGCTATGTAGCCGTGGTCCCGCTGCCAGGGCTTGTGACTACGCAGACACCCTTATTCCGACGCAGTGGTACTATGACCAGTTCGATAACAGGCAAGCTTTTAAAAAAGGGGTCAACTCGATTGCCGTAGAGGTGAGCACCGTCGACAGAATTGGCTCTTCTATCACGACGGGACGGGCGGGTCTGATCATGGAAGCGAATATTATTCTGCAATCTGGGAAAAGCATTGCCGTAAAAACAGATCCCTCGTGGGTATGCGATACCTCGAAAGCCTATCTCCCGGATCTTGAAGTCGATGCGTCCAGAGAGACCGATGACTGGTATACCGACAGCATCTATGATCCGACATGGAGCCATGCCGTGGACTTACCGGATAGCGTATCCGCCAAATGGAAACTGACGCAAAGCGAGTTACCGCAGATGATGGAGACCCGGGTTTTTCCCATTCGGGCTATCCTTTACGATAGTAGCGGGAAAATGATTGCCGTGAGAGAGTTGCCCAGGTTCAAAGTCAAGCCGGGGCCTGTCTTCGGGACTGCATCGGTTTTTCCGCTTCATTTCAGGGCTTCTCCGGTTCCGCAAAAGATCAGGCTGGAATTCGACCGCTTGTATACAGGCTACCTGGGCTTAAAGGTGGGCGGCAAAGCCGGTACGCGCCTGCACCTGCTGCCGGCGGAGACAGGCGACCAATCGGCGAGGGACCTGTACTATACTTTGCGTAAAGGCATTCAGACCTATGAATACCCGGAGCTGACGGATGGCAAGTATATCGACATCACGGTCACAAACCCCGACGGGGCGCTGACCATCGATGAAATCGTCCTCAATTTCTCCACCTTTCCCGTCGATTATACCGGCTCTTTTCATTGTTCGGACCCGATGCTGAATGATTTGTGGGAGAATATCCGGTGGGTTGTCCAACAGAATATGCAGACCTATCACATGGATTCACCCATACACCAGGAGCCAACCTGCGATGCGGGCGACTACATGATCGAGTCGATGGTCAATTATTATACTTTTTCCTCGCCCTTATTGATCAGGCAGGATCTGCGCAAGATTGCCTCGCTGCTGGCGAAGACCGATGACCGGATGTTCCATACCAGCTACATGTTGTTGTGGCTACAGATGTTGTTGCATTATTATTGGCNNAAAGGCATTGTTGCAGGAATTATCTCCTGCCGTTTACGGATTGCTGGCCCGATTCCATTCCTATATCGGTAGAGAAGGTATCATCAGCGAAGCGCCTGATTATATGTTCATGGATTGGGGTGAGCTATATGGCAGGGGTTTCCACCATCCCCCCGCTTCCTGGGGCGAAGGATATATGACGGCTTTCTATTTCAAGGGACTGCTGGATGGGATCCAAATTGCCGGCTATCTCGGAGATACCACAAGGTCGATGGCTTTTACGGCAGAGGCAGAGACCTTAAAAGCAGCTTTTTCAGGGACGCTCTATGATGCAAAAACGGGACTTTTTAAAAACGGCATCTATGGTATCAGCTTCGTCAAGCCCTTTGACTGGCTGCCGGCTGACACCGCCATCACCTATAGCCTGCCGTACGCAAATACATTAGCGGTCTTATACGACCTAGTCCCCTCGCCGGATAAGGCGGAAGCGATCCTGCAGCATGTCCTGATCCAAAAAGAGATCAATATATCGCCGTACTTTATGTATTTTGTCCTGGAAGCCATCGCCCATGCAGATCGTTTCAATGAGTATGGTTTTGACCAACTTCACCGATGGAAAGACCTGTCGCAAAGCCCGGTGGGGTTACGGGAAGGATGGACGGCCGGCGATTACAGTCATGCCTGGGGCGGTAGTCCTGCTTATGAGCTGTCTTCGAAGGTACTGGGCGTCTACCCGTCGAAACCCGGTTTCGCTACTGTCACGATCTACCCTCATCCTGGCAGGCTTGGGTATGCTTCGGGAAACGTGGCCACGCCACGGGGACCTGTTAAGGTAAGCTGGCAGCGCAGCGAAACAGCGTTCGCCATCAAGACAACCAACGCGGAGGGAATGCCAGTGGTATTCATCCTGCCGCTGTATAAAAACGGCGAGGTCATTGTGAATGGAAAGAAGTTGATGAGTGGGGGCAAGATCCGGAGTAGGGGAGATGTTAAGGGGAAGATAGTTGGCGAAAATGAGAAACAAATTGAGATCAGGGGGCAGGGTGGGATGTATTTTATAGAGCTACGGTAAATGGGTCTGATTTAAAATTCGACCGACAGCGGCAATTGACATTGGATCCGGCATACCTGGAATTTGAGGATAATAATCTCGTTTCTTTGAAATTCCCCGTTCGTAAATCCAGAGGAAGTTGATTCAGGAAGTATCAATTTCCGTTATAAATATTTACACTTAGTCTGCATTTTAAATGCAAGACACCAGATAAAATAAATCGACAACGATATTCCGGAATTGCAAAATTAGTATATTTATTTACAATTAAACGCTCTGAACATGAAAAGAATGGCGAAGAATGGGAAAGCAGCCAGTGGCGTCGTAAATAACCTGCTTGCTCATCTGCCAATTTGGAAATATACTTCCACTGAAGGTTGCAAACAACAGCTATTGGCTGTTTTTAAGGCCGATGGGATACCCAACGAATATTTGATCAGCCAAGCTGTAGAAAGCCGAAAGAAGGAAGTGAAATGGCCTTGGCTCTACTTCCCTTTTGTTCTTTTTGGATTTAGCATACTGTATCTTATATGCATTGCCCTTATCTGGCCGGGTACCCGATATGCATATACCAGCATTGTGACGGTATTCATGCTGGCATTCGTGTTCAGAATTACCTTTTACAACACCTACCTGGATATATGTAAAAACTTAGTGCTGGCTGCCGATGGCCTATTAAGAGATGTTCCAGCGCGGGCGGAGGATTCCATACTTCCGGTATTGACAGAAAGGACTGATGAAATGACAGCGATTCAAGGAATGACAGAGGAGGATAGAGAGGAATTTTTGGAACTCGCTAAAGCGGTATCCCAATGGCATGGAAAAATATGCGTAATTTTAATGGCGCAATCGCTCAGGCGCGGATGCGGGAGGCCAAGTATATATGACAACTTTTCTCCGCCCGATATCGAATCTTTTGCTACTCTTATTGGGTGCGTTGCGAAAAATGTCAAAGACAAAATGAAAGATTACCAGAGATGGGATAAAATCAAACTAACGACAGAAAAAAGTA
>PLXD01000082.1 GCA_003151295.1 Chitinophagaceae bacterium
TTAAGGGTCTGCAGAAAGGCCGATCCGGTAGCTCCGTCTACTACCCGGTGGTCGCAACTGAGCGTCAGTTTCATAATATTGCCAGGCACTACGGCTCCGTTCTTGACTACGGGAATCTGCTGAATGGCGCCAATAGCCAGGATACAGGAGTCCGGCGTATTGATAATCGCCGTAAACTCATCGATGCCGAACATGCCCAGGTTAGAAATGGTGAACGTACTTCCTTCCCAATCGGAGGGCTGTAATTTCTTATTCTTGGCTTTCTGAGCAAATTCTTTTACTTCTACTGCGATCTGCGTAAGGTTTTTGGTATCTGCAAATCTTACCACGGGGACTAATAATCCGTCTTCAACGGCTACGGCCACACCGATATTGACATGGTGATTGGTCCTTATCTTGTCTCCAAGCCAACTGCTGTTAACAGCAGGATGCTTTTTCAGGGCTACAGCCACTGCTTTCAGGATGATATCGTTAAAGGAGATCTTTACAGTTGCTACATCGTTCAGTTTGGCGCGGCTTTCGACGGCCTTATCCATATCGATGCTCATGGTCAGGTAGAAATGCGGGGCCGTAAAAAGGCTTTCCGACAGGCGTTTGGCGATCACTTTCCGCATTTGCGATACAGGGGTATCGGTAAAGCTCACCTGCCCTGCCGGGGCAACCATTGGGGCACTGCCTGCACCTGTACTTGCAGCAGCTGTGACGGTAGCTGCTTTGGCAGGAACAAAGTCATCAACATCTTTTTTCACGATCCTTCCCCCGTCTCCGCTGCCCGGAACCTGGGAGATATCGATGCCTTTGTCTGCGGCAATTTTTTTAGCGAGCGGGCTGGCTTTTATCCTTCCATCCCCATTCACCGAAGGGGTCTGTTCAACAACCTGCGCAGCGGGAGCGCCGGGTGTAGCGGGAGTTTGTCCGGTTGTACCGGCCGCCCCGGCGGCAGGAGGGGCAACGGCTTGCGGAGCGCTAACGCCTTTATTCTTTGAAACGGCAATGATCTTTTGCAGGTCGATCTTGCTCTCATCGCCAATCACGGCGAGCAACTCATTCACGGCTATCTTATCGCCTTTCCGGGCGCCAGTATATAATAGTTTTCCTTCTTTATAGCTTTCCAGTTCCATGGTAGCCTTATCCGTTTCGATATCGGCGAGGATATCTCCTTTTTTTACCGGGTCACCTACTTTTTTATGCCAATCGGCGATCACGCCTTCGGTCATTGTATCGCTAAGACGGGGCATCAGGATCACCTCGGGTATAGTGGTAAGGTCCAGGCCACCGGTTGCAGGTTCAGGGCTTGAGGCGATAGGGACTGGCGGGGCAGGAGGAGCCGGTTGAGGAGCGGGAGTCGCTGTATTGGCGGCCGGTAAGGATTGGGGGCGGCAGTCGCTGAAGTTGTCGCTGGGCCGCCCTTCACCAGGGAAGATACATCCTCACCGGGGGCTCCGATAATCGCCAGCAATTCATTGACCAGTATTTTCCCCCCATTGTCCGCTCCTACATATAGCAAGGTGCCGTCTTTATAGCTTTCCAGGTCCATCGTCGCCTTGTCCGTTTCAACTTCTGCCAGCAAGTCCCCTTTCTTCACTGTATCGCCTACTTTCTTATGCCAGGCGGCGATCACGCCTTCGGTCATGGTATCACTCAGCCGGGGCATTAAAATAACTTCAGCCATAGATTCAATATCTTATTTTGGGAAAATAAATTTTTAATTGAGCCGTGAAATTACGCATTTTTCAGGTTCCAGATTCAAGGGGCCGGTCAATTATTGGTTTATTGGTTGTCAGACAGTCTCATGCCGCTCCCTGGTGCATATCCTTCACATTGCCGGTCCTTTTCAGCACGCCCCAATGCTGGAGTTCCCCTTTAAAGGCCCTGCGGACGGCCTTAAACAATACATACCAGGTCAGCCAGCGCCAGATCAGCCTTTGCGGGATCAGCCAGACCAGGCTGGATAGTTTCTCCTTTTCAAAGCTGAAAGCCAGCACGGCTACTGCCATATCCACCAACATGAACACCAGGTAATACCCTCCGATCTTGGCGACGTTGTCTGTCAGCAGACCCACGATCATGAAGAAATCCGCCAACGGGATGACAAAGGGGATGACATATTGGAAGATCAGTATATTAGGCAGGGCGATCCAACCCAGCCACTTGTATTTCCAATTGAAAAGGGCGTCCCGGTTCTTCCAGAAGGTTTGCATCACACCGTAGCACCAGCGGAACCGCTGTTTAAAGAACATCTTCAGGGTTTCGGGTGCTTCCGTCAGGGCAATAGCGGTATTCTCATTTTCGACCTTGTATCCGCAGCGAAGGATCCTGACAGTCAGATCGCAGTCTTCGGCCAGCGTATCGGCGGTGAAACCTCCGGCGTCCTCAATGGCTTGCTTGCGGAATGCGCCGATGGCCCCCGGCACAACCGTGATCGCGTTCAGCCATGCAAAAGCTTTGCGGTCGAAATTCTGGCTGCTGATATATTCGATCGATTGCCAGCGGGTTAATAGGTTCACCTGATTACCGACCTTGACATTACCGGCTACGGCTCCCACCGGGCCGGCCCCGGCACGCGGCGAGGCTTGAGGGGTAGCCCCCGGCCCTACAAAATGGACCATTAATTTCGACACGGCATCCGGCATCAATTTCGTATCCGCATCTATACAGACTACGAATTCGGCATTTGATTGGGCGATGCCGAAATTAAGTGCAGAGGCCTTGCCGCCGTTCGGCTTATTCAAAACCCTTACTTTGGGGTAGCTGGCGAAAGCCTTGCTGACACGCCCATGGGTAAGATCGGTGCTACCATCGTTCACGAAGAGGATCTCGAAATTCGGATAATCCGTTTTCAGCAGGTTGCGAAGGGACCCGACGGCATTGACTTCTTCATTGTAGGCGGGCACGATAATGCTCACCAGGGGTGCTTTCCCGTCTGAAAAAAGAAGTGCGGCGAGGGGATATTTCTTCTCCCTTCGGTTTTGCATGATGGCGATAAAGGCCAGGCAGAGCACCCTGCTCACTGAAAGGATCATAAAAACGATGAACATGGAGAACAGGATATGGCCGCCCCAGTAGCCCATCTCCGCCAAATAGTAATTGAGCTGCAAGAGGTAATACCCGCTGCCTTTGGGTACAGGGGGCATCAGGTCATCCTTTTTCTTGCCGAGCACATCTGCGATAGTGGTGAATTTGAATCCCCTCGCCTGGAAATATTCGATGATCCTCGGTAGCGCCGCCACCGTAGCGTCGCGGCCGTCTCCCCCGGCATCGTGCAGCAGGATGGTATTACCGCTTAGCCCGCCCTTGGTCAGTTCATTCTTGCGGGCGATGACCCGGGCTACAATACTGTCCGCGGGAGTGCCTGGTTCCCAATCCAGCGGGTCGATGGACTCGCCGATATCCAGGTAATTCTTTTTGCGGGCGATGGCGACCGGTATCAACTCCTCCCATTTTTCCGGTTCGAAATCCGCATTATAGGGAGCCCGGAACAGGATGGTGGAATGGCCTGTGATACACTCGATCAGCAGCCGGGTCGATTCCATTTCGAGGATGGCTCTTCGCTGGCTCACCTTTGCGATATTGGGATGCGTGAAAGTATGGTTGCCGATCTC
>PLXD01000659.1 GCA_003151295.1 Chitinophagaceae bacterium
TCTCACAAACCACATATGACAGTCTCCCGTCATTCCTCCTGTACCCAGCCACGTTGCTTCAACATAGGCATACTATCATAATCGGTCGCCGGCTTGCCAATACAGAAATACCCTAATATCTTGTATTCATCGGGAATGGTCAGCATTTTTTTAATCTCTGCGAAGTTTAAGATAGATACCCAACCCATGCTGTACCCCTGCGCGGTCAATGCGAGCCAAAAATTCTGGATGGCGCAACAAACACTCCAATCCAATGTTTCAGCCGAATAAATAGTGCCGATAGTGAAATCCCTCAGTACGGAATAATCGACACAGACAACCATTCCCAGCGGGGATTCCCTGATCCCTTCCAACTTTAATGAGCTATATAATTTTTCCCGTTCGGGATCTGCGTGTAATAATTCCAATGCTCTTTCATTGGCCTCCATGAAAAGATCGTAGACTTTACTCCTGCTTTCCTTGTCCCTGACAAATATAAACCTTGCAGGTCTTGTCAAACCGACAGAGGGCGCATGGCTTGCGCTGTCCAGGCAAACCCCTATGACCTCCTCCGGGATAGGGTCTTCAAGAAAATGTCTTGTATCCCTGCGTTTGGAAATAGCTTCAAATAAATTCATGATGCTAAAGTTACAAAAAATGATTTTCAACTAATAACTTGTAAAAAATCATGGCATCCCGTCAAACGGCCATGTGGTATATCATAATAAGTTCAGGATAATCATTGCAGCAAAATAAATCCGGATCAAAAAGCCCCTGGTCTATAAGAGAGCATAAACCTTTTCAGGTCCGGCGGGTATCTTCGCTTTCTTGCCAGTTCATACCGGTAAATGATATTCCCGACCTCCTTAAAAAAAGGATAGCCTGTCTCTTCATATTCATACTTGTTGTCATTCAGGATGCCATCCCGGTTTACATAGATCACGCCGCTCAGCATGAATTCCACCCGGTTCTTAAAATCGACGATATAAGCGATATCCGTCAGGAACCCATAAGACCAGCCTGGCTTATTGAAAACCCGGATAGTGGAAGGAATAGGCGTCCTGCCTGCTTTAAAGAGGAAAAATTTGGTGTAGCTGTCAAAGTACTCCGCTGTATCATAATGAGGGTGTCGCTCTTCTGAAGGATATTCCGACAAATAGCGGTATAGAAAACGATAATCTTCTCCGACCCGGTAATAATAATTATGAAAATGAGGCCGGTTGCGGCGATCTCTGTCTATCCGCGTGTAGATCAACTGATAACGGAAAGAATCGGGATTGTCCAATATCCTTTTCAGTTCGGGAGAGCCCTGCTGCCGAAGGAGATCCTGTAGAAAATCTTTCGGGAGAGCCCCGGGAAAGTCCTTTGAAAGTGCCTTCCCGGAATCATCCCTAGGGAGATCGTTTGTCCCTGCCTGGGCATGAGCCGGATGAGACGAACTCATTAAAAATACGACGACAAGAACGGCAAAAAAGTGAAAACAATTCATATCCGGGAATTTATTGCAATGATAGCAAAAATGCCTGCGTATCTTCGATTCATAAATACGAAGAGTACGAAAAGCCACCCTTGCCGTAGTGACGGAAGCAAGCCTGCATCTAAAGGACAACGGAGCCCGGGCAATTGTCTTGTGCGCGAACACGATGCACCTGATAGCCGACAAATTGGAACGGGCCATCCAACTGCCGGTCATTCATGTCGCAACCGCAACAGCCAATGAAATTGCCGTTCATCGCCGGCTTAAAATGATTACAAAATCCAATACATTAAAAAAGAAATGCATGCCCACCACCTCTGAAAGCAGAACTGAAAGCATCCGTCAATCACCCAATTTCAACAATGGCTCGTTCCAGAATCTTTCTGAAACACCGATGAAACCGGCAGACGTTTCCTATTTCAAGATACTGAAAGACAGTCTCAATAGACCTAAAGATAGCAGACCGGGCGGAATCATCCCTTCCATAAAAACGGATCTGAAAGCCTTGCATTCGGAAAAACCCGTGATCGTGTGGTTTGGCCATTCCTCCTATCTCATACATGTCAATGGAATAAACATCCTCGTCGACCCGGTATTCAGCGGTCATGCCTCTCCGCTCTCCTTCATGGTAAAAGCGTTTCGCGGTTCAGATGCCTACACCCCGGAAGACCTCCCCCCGATCGATATCCTGGTCATCACCCACAATCACTATGACCACCTGGATAAAGAGACCATCAAACGATTAATTCCTACAACAAAAACCTGTTATACCGCTCTCGGAGTAAGCGCACATCTCGAAGAATATGGCATGAATACGCAGCCGGTCATCGAAATGGACTGGTGGGATACGGAAAAGATCTCCCCGGCGATCCAACTAACGGCGACGCCCGCACGGCATTTCTCCGGCAGGGGACTGAAAAGAGGCGGCACGCTCTGGACCTCCTTCGTCCTTCAAATAGCAGGGTATACCCTCTACATCGGCGGCGACTCGGGCTACGACACCCACTTCAAAAAGATCGGGGAACAATTTGGTCCCTTTGACCTCGCCATCCTGGAATGCGGTCAATACAACGCTTACTGGCCCTACATACATATGATGCCGGAACAGACCGTGCAGGCATCCCTCGACCTGGGAGCAAAAAAACTCCTGCCCGTTCATTGGGGGAAATTTGCCCTGGCCCTCCATCCCTGGAACGAACCCATCAAAAGAGTTACCCGGTCGGCAGCAGAGAGAAATATGCCGATAATGACCCCCCTGATCGGAGAACCCATCGCCATTGACGAAAGCTACCCGCATTCAACCTGGTGGGATTTTTAACGTTTTTATTCACATTGAATAGTACAGGCCGGTTTTAACTAAATTGCGTCTTTTCTATGGTACCGGATAATAACAACCATATCTTCCAGCTAGCCGCACAGTTTGTCAACCAGACTTCAAGACCCGTATTTTTAACCGGGAAAGCCGGTACGGGGAAAACGACCTTTCTCAAATATATCTGCGAAAACAGTTTTAAAAAGATGGCCGTGGTCGCCCCCACCGGGGTGGCAGCCATTAATGCCGGCGGCGTCACTATGCACTCCTTCTTCCAGCTTCCCTTCGGACCCTATATACCGACGACCCATAGCGGATGGGGCGAGAAGGACACTTCATTCACCGACCAGCATAGCCTGTTTAAAAATATCCGGTTCAATGCCGCCAAACGCGAATTATTACAAGAGCTCGAATTGCTGATCATCGACGAGGTGAGCATGGTTCGGGCCGATACCCTCGATGCCATCGACACCATTCTCCGGCATTTCCGGCAACAGCCCCTGACCCCCTTCGGCGGATTACAGGTGCTATATATAGGCGACCTTTTCCAGCTGCCCCCGGTCGTATCCCGGGAAGAATGGGAGCTACTGAAACAATATTATAAAAGCCCTTTCTTTTTTGACGCCCTGGCCCTGCGGGAATCGCCCCCCCTCTACCTGGAACTGGATAAGATCTATCGCCAGAATGAAGCGGACTTCATCAGCATCCTGAACAATATCCGCTACAACCGGATAACCTCACAGGACCTGGACCGGCTGCACGCATATTACAGTCCAGACTTTCAGCCCGACAAAGCGGATAACTATATCACGCTCACCTCCCATAATGTGAAGGCCGATGAGATCAACCAGTTCGAACTGGGTCAACTACCAGGTAAAAGACATGCTTTCGAAGCTGTTCTTACAGGAGAGTTCCAGGACAAATCATTCCCCGCCGAAAAAACCCTGCAGCTAAAAGAAGGTGCCCAGGTCATGTTCATTAAAAATGACAAGGGCGAATCCCGGCGCTATTTTAACGGCAAGATCGGCCTGGTCAAAAAACTAAACGCAGAAAAGATCCTGGTAAGTTTTCCCGGTGAGGCCGGCGAACTGACCGTGGAAAAAGAGACCTGGAAAAATATTCGCTATAATTACGACAAAGAAAAAGACCATATCGAAGAAGAGGAGCTGGGCAGCTTTTCGCAATACCCCCTGCGCCTGGCCTGGGCCATCACGATTCATAAAAGCCAGGGACTCACCTTCCGGAAAGCGATCATCGACGCAGGCTCCTCCTTCGCAGCCGGGCAGGTCTATGTCGCCCTCAGCCGCCTAACGGCCATCGATGGACTGATCCTTCGATCCCGTATCCATCGCCATGCGATCAGCACCGATGAACGGATCGTCGCATTTACCGGGAACAGGCTGGCCGACACCATCCTGGAGGAGCAATTACAGGAGGAGCAAAAAACTTTCATCAGCCGCTCCCTGGTTCAGTCCTTTAGCTGGGCAAAGCTCGTAGACATTCTGGACGCCAATTTCCAGGATTCCGGAAGCAGGCAGATCCCCGATAAAAAAAAGGCCTACGAACTGGCCAGGCAATTACTGGGCAAAGCTATCAGCCAACAGGAGACAGCCGTCAAATTCTCCCGGCAGCTCGAACAACTGCTGACGACCGCTGCGGAAGACGGATACCGCCAACTGCAGCAAAGGATAGAAGCCGCATCCGGCTATTTCACACGATCCCTCCAGGACGACCTGGTCGATCCCTTACAGGAACACCTATCCGAAATAAAGGGCAAACAAAAAATAAAAAAATACCTGAAAGCCCAACAGGAATTAAAAACGGCATTCATCCGGAAAAAGCAGCAGATCGAACAATCCCTGCAGATCGTATCCGGGCTGGCAAAAGGAGAGAACACCTCCGCCCTGCTATCCTCAATAGAAGAACAGAAAAAAAACCGCACGCTGCCAGGCGTGCAAGGGTCCGCTGGAAGCCCGGACCGGGAAGCCGTCCAGCTCCCGGCTTATGCCAAACCCAAAAAAGGAGAGACCCACCGGGTCAGCCTCGACTTATACAGGCAGGGCCTGCCGGTAGCAGAGATCGCCATCCGCCGAAGCCTCACGATAACCACCATCGAAAGCCACCTTGCCTCTTTTATATTTACCGGAGAGATAGATGTTCAGGAACTGGTGCCCGAAAAGAAAATAGCTTCCATTCTGGCCGCATTGGAAAAAATGGAGGGCCCCTCGATCAACCCGGTCAAACGCGCCCTCGGAGACAATTACTCCTTCGGC
>PLXD01000320.1 GCA_003151295.1 Chitinophagaceae bacterium
AAGGGCTGAAAGGAGGACTGCCTCCTGCAGATCCTGATAACGGAGGACTTTTCTTACCTGGAAATTTTGAGGCCGTTGTGGTGGTCGACTCCATTGGAAGTGTCAGGCATCTTGCCGTCAACAGTAATGGGGATATTTATGTAAAGTTAAGAGTTCCGAAATCTAAAAAGGGAAGCGTTGCCCTCAGGGATACCGATAATGATGGCAAGGCCAATATTGTTCAATACTTCGGAGACTATACCGATGAGGGGGATTATGGAACTGCCATGAGGATACATAAGGGATATTTATATTTCAGTACCGCGGGAGAGGTTTACAGAACTAAATTAACTCCCGGAAAATTAATTCCTGAAGGCAAGTCAGAACTGATCCTTAAAGATGACTATAAAAACGATATATATGGATATCAACATATTGCCAAACCATTAACTTTTGATAATAAAGGAAACATGTATGTTCCTTTTGGGGCACCCAGCAATGCATGCCAGGTGAAGGACCGTCAGCCAAGCTCTCCGGGCCAGTATCCTTGTCCTCAACTTGAAGAACATGCAGGTATATGGAAATTTAGTGACAGTAAACTAAACCAGACGATAAAAGATGGAACAAGATACGCAACAGGTATCAGAAGTGCGGTGGCGATAGACTGGAATACTTCTGATAATACCTTATATGTAGTTCAGCATGGCAGGGATGGTTTTGGCAGCCCTCAATATTATAGCGCTTGGCAAGGTGCTATGTTTCCTTCAGAAGAGTTTTTAAGAATTAAGGAAGGAACAGATGCAGGCTGGCCTTATTATTATTATGATCAAATTCAAGGTAAAATGCTTTTGAATCCGGAATATGGCGGTGATGGTAAAAATGAGGGAAAAGGTAAGGAGTATGCTCAACCACTAATAGGCTTCCCTGCTCACTTTGCGCCAAATGATCTGCTCTTCTATACTGGGAATCAATTTCCGGAGCGGTATAAAAATGGTGCCTTTATTGCTTTTCATGGCTCTACAATCCGTGCACCTTATCCTCAAGCCGGATACTTTGTTTGTTTTGTGCCTTTCAAAAATGGTGTACCCTCCGGTCCATGGGAAGTCTTTGCCGACGGTTTTGCAGGTGTAGATACCATTGTTTATACCAGTGATGCAGTTTACCGGCCAATGGGTATTGCTATGGGGCCCGATGGTTCCCTGTATATTTCTGATAGTGAAAAGGGTAAAATCTGGCGGATCATGTATAAAGGTGACAAGAAAGATTTTGGCATAGCACAATTAGCAAAAATGGAGAAGCGCAAGGAAACTCAGCCAAACATAAAAACACCGGATGAAATTAATGATAATCTTGACAGAGGAAAATTAACTGCGGATGCAAAGCTTTATACTACGTATTGTGCTATCTGTCATCAGGGAAATGGTAAAGGAGATGGTACACGGTTCCCTTCGCTTGAGAACTCCAAGTGGGTAGGGGAAGATAAAAAGAAACTGATTGAGATTATGCTTAACGGCCTCACCGGACCTATTACAGTAAATGGTGTTGGATATAATGGTGCAATGCCGGCAAACAGTTTTTTAAAGGATGAAGATATCGCCCTGATCTTAACCTATGTCAGACAAAATTTTAGAAATAATGCGAGCGTTATTCTCCCTGCTGAGGTAAATAGGGTGCGCCAGAATAGGTAAAGATCTTAAAGTATAAAAGTCACCTTATGAAATTTATAAGCTGTTTATTAAAAGAGGCTAAGCTCACGCAAGAGGAATTTGCCGAACGGGCAGGCGTTGCTTTAACAGTTATCCGCAAAATCGAACAAGGAAAGGAAAACCTGAACCTGGAAAAAGTGAATCAGTATTGAAAATGTTTGGCCACGTACTCGCACCGGTCAACAGCAAGGAGACAATGGCCACTGACGAAAAACATTTATAATATGCGAAAAGCAGCAACCTACTATAAAGACTTGTTGGCCGGCGTGCTGACTGAGACCGATGAAGGGGAATATATTTTTCAATACGATGAAGCGTATGTAAAAGGTTATCCACGGCAGTTTATTACATTCTCGATGCCCGTGATGAGCGCTACATTCAAAGACAGAAGGCTATTTCCTTTTTTTGAAGGCCTCATACCCGAGGGTTGGCTGCTGGATATCGCTTCAAAAAGCTGGAAAATAAATCAGAATGACCGGATGGGCTTGTTGCTAGCTTGCTGTAAATCGAGGGTATTTTAACCTTTTTGAACAACTATGTCCTATTTGAAGACCCCGAAACAAATCGTATCTTTGATGAGCAACTTGATAAAATAACCGGCAAAATTAGTACTATGGGTATCATTGAACAACTGGCGGAAATCAAGGCAGAGGAAGCCAGAAAAGATAAATTGCTTCCTTAACCGATGTATCTGTTGCCTTTGTTGAAAAGGTGAAGCAAAGTTTGCGCTCCAGGTAGAGCTGCCCTGCGACCTCTATTCTGCTGAATCTTCTTTCTAATTTATGAAGCGCGTTATTCCTGCAATCTTGTTTCGCCGCCTGGCACATCTTTTCAGCCTGCCGGTATTCTGCTTATACCTTTCTGTGGCTTTCTCAAAAATATAAGATATTTCCGAATTTTGGGCTGCCATGTGGCTGTGGAAATTGCGTGCAAATCTAAATTCGAGCCTTAAATGCCCCGACAATTCCCGCAACCACCGCCGCCTGGCTGGAAGGGTTCCTCAAAGGCAGCGGGATGCCGTTGCTGATCGACAATATCTGCGGAGTGCATAGGGCTTGGCTCCATCAAATTTTGAATATTCTGTGTTCCGCAAGGAATTTTTGACAGAGAGTGTAGTAGCTTGCAAATAAAAAAGGTATGACCAAGAACGGCTGGCGAAAAATAAGAAATCAGACCCTGACAGCAATGAGTTGTCTGTTGATGTTGAACAGCTTGGCGCAAAAAGTGCCGGATAAAATAGTGATCCTGACCTTTGACGACGGGTGCGTCAGCCATTACACATACGTCGCCCCGCTGCTCAAAAAATACGGCTTCGGCGCTACCTTCTTCGTCTGCGAATTTCCCGGATACCCGGACAGCACGAAGTACATGAGCTGGAAACAGATCCAACAACTTTTTCGGGAGGGTTTCGAGATCGGCAACCATACGGGACACCACACCAATATCAACCAATTGAGCCCCGATTCCCTCCGGGAAGAGCTTGCCTTCGTGAACCGCCATTGCGACACGGAGTGGATTCCCAAACCGATCAACTTTGCGTATCCGGCCTATGTCACCGATTCCTCGAATCTCGACGTGTTGCGAACCATGGGCATCCATAGCGCCCGCACCGGCGGCGAGCGGGCCTACCACCCGGCCACCGACAACCCCATGTACGTTCCGAGCTTTACGCCCGGCGATAATTTACAAAAGACCATCGACGCCATCCGGCAGGCAAAAGACGGCGCGGTCGCGGTGCTCACCATCCACGGCGTGCCCGATAGCGCCCATCCCTGGGTGACAACCTCACCTGCCGTCTTCGAAGCCGCCCTGCAATATCTCCGAAAATACCACTACCGGGTATGGTCAATGCGCGACCTGCAGGAATACCTGGACAAAGCCGGTAGCATTGAAAAATAATCAGTTACGATAATGGCGACTTCGGCAGCATACCAGTCTTTAGGCATAATAGGTCAGACCGCTTTAGAGAGTTTTTTCCTGGTATTCATCACACTGGCATCCTTCAAATGGGAATTCACCGGAGAAACGAGTTTATAAGGCTTGTTAAAGAGTTCCTGGGATACCTTGAACCGGGTAGCCAACTTACGGATAATATCTCTTGATAGCCCACGCCTGTAATGAAGGATGTCCGATACCAGGCTCTTGCCAACGGCTAATTCTCCGGCAAGGTCAACGGCTTTCAATTTATTCTCTTTCATGAGGTAGTCAAGCAGCTCAACCGGATCCGCATCGGAAAAGGTGTTATGCTCTTCATCCCATTTTTCGATCAGTAAGGTCAATAATTCAATAGTATCCTGTTGCTGCCTCGTTTTCTTTTTAATCATAACGATTTCTTCCAGCAGGTTACAATACTCCTTGTATTGATTAATGTTTTTTATGACCTTATATTGCAGGGCTTCCATATTTTTAGGTTTAATAAATGCTTATCGTGTATTGCTTTTTCAGTCGCTCCGAATGTCTTCAAAATATCGTCCGGATCGTTCCAGTCTGCACCGTGTAAGGTTAATAGCCATAGCCTGAATGATACGCTGCTCCTGGCATTGTCCCTTGCGTAATCTTCTATTGTTTGTTTTTTAACTAAATGGACTTTCATACGGTAAGGCTTTGCAAATATAGTAAAAAGTACGCATAATGAGTACTTTATTTAAAATAAATAATTGCAAATTTAAGTTCTTCAGTTAATTCTAACGAAGAAGATTATTTTCGTCTTTAGCGATAAGAATATCATGCAGGGGAATTGGCACAAATGATATCGCTTGCGTCTTATGGAAATGAATTTTTGCGGTCAGGGCAATTGCACAAAGAATATTTTCGGCCGATGATGGATGTTGCCATAGCTTGTTTATTAGCTGCCAAAACGGGGTAAAAAAGCCACTTTTGGCGAGTAATATTCGACACAGGCAACTAATAAAGGTAACCTCACGGATATTTATATGGCAACTCCTTCTGAGTAGGTGTATCAAAGCAAAGGAGATTTCGCAACTTATCCTGCCTTCTTTTCAAATGCCTGTGCCATCAGGTCTTGTTCACTGTTTGGGAGATTAAGGCGTTTAGCTGTTTTTCGCCAGTCACTCACTGCTTTTTTCACACCATCGATAATTGTTTCTGCTTTTTCCATATTGATCCTGAAATATTTTGCTACTGACCGCGCCAGGTCGTAAGCAAGTGAATTATCTGTGGCGGATATATTCAATGTCAGCCCACTTCCGTGA
>PLXD01000381.1 GCA_003151295.1 Chitinophagaceae bacterium
CTCCGGCATTCCCAGATCGGGATCTTTGTCCAAGGTACGCTCCGCCATTTCCCGGGCAAGTTCCAGCCATTCACGGTCCCTGACGATATTGCCCAGCTTGAAGTTCAGTTCCCCACTTTGACGGGTACCTTCTATTTCTCCGGGTCCCCGGATCTCAAGATCTTTCTCGGCAATTTCAAATCCATTATTCGTAGCGCAGAGTATCTTGACCCTTTCCCGGGCTTCATTGCTCAGCTTAGTACCCGTGAGCAGAACGCAGTAACTTTTATGTTCACCTCTTCCCACCCTTCCGCGCAGCTGGTGCAATTGAGCCAACCCGAATTTTTCCGCACTTTCGATGACCATGACCGTGGCATTCGGCACATTCACCCCCACTTCAATGACGGTCGTAGAGACCATGATTTGAGTGTCTTTGTGCAGAAAACGTTGCATATTCGTCTCCTTCACTTCATTAGTCTGCCTGCCGTGAACCATGCTGATCCAATATTTTGGCTCCGGAAACCAGGCTTTTACGTTCTCGTATCCCCTCATGAGATTCTCGTAATCCATTTTTTCCGACTCTTCGATCAGGGGGAAAATAATGTATACCTGACGGCCTTTAGTAATCTCATGCCGGATAAAATCCATGACCTGAGGTCTGCTATCTTCATAACGATGCACAGTCATAATTGGTTGCCTTCCTGGCGGTAACTCATCCATAATACTATAGTCCAGGTCCCCATAAGCAGTCATGGCGAGAGTCCGGGGAATCGGGGTGGCAGTCATAACAAGCATATGAGGAGGTAAGACGGCTTTTTTCCATAACCGGGACCGCTGGGCAACTCCGAAACGGTGCTGCTCATCGACAATTGCCAAACCCAGGTTGCTGAACTGTACAGGATCCTCAAGCACGGCATGGGTGCCGAGGAGAATATGCAAGGAACCATTCATAGCCATTTCCAGGGCTTCCCTACGCTGTTTGGACTTGGACGATCCGGTCAACAACCTTACCCGCAATGGCAGCTCTTTCACCAATTCTGTGATGTTATTATAATGTTGTTTTGCCAGTATCTCCGTGGGCGCCATCAGGCAGGACTGGTAACCATTATCGGCTGCCAGCAGCATGGAAAGCAGGGCGACGATCGTTTTACCGCTACCCACATCTCCCTGCAGGAGCCGGTTCATCTGCCTTCCGCTGCCGGTATCTTTACGGATCTCCTTGAGCACCTTTTTCTGTGCGCCGGTCAATTCAAAAGGTAAAAAAGTGGTATAGAATCTGTTGAACAGGTCCCCGACCTGCCTGAATAGTACGCCTTGGGAGGATCGGTGCCGACGGGACCTGATCAGCCCCATCCGGATCTGGGACAGGAAGAATTCTTCGAATTTTAGCCGGTTCAGGGCCTTTTCATACATTTCGGGGTCCGGGGGGAAATGTATGAAAAGAAAAGCCTCATACCGGGACAGCAAGGACAATCCCGGCAGCGCAGCCAGAACAGGGGAAGGCAGATTTTCAGGCAGGTCCTTCTCTAGTAAAAGAGAGAGAAGCGGCCGTGTCAATTTGCCGATCTGCCTTCCACCCAGGCTCCGTGCCCGGAGCTTTTCCGTACTCGGATAGACTGGTTCCAGGAAATCCTTCCCATCGGATCCCTCCCGGGTCAGGGGTTCGATCTCGGGATGAGTGATCTGGGGATTGCCCTGGAAAAAGCTCACCCGTCCATAGACCAGGTATGGCTGACCAGTCTGCAGCATTTTCTGTATATAGCCGATACCCTGAAACCAAACCAGTTCAAGGTGCCCGGAGGCATCCCTGATCCCGGCCACCAGGCGCTTCGACCTCTTCTCACCTACCTGTTCGAGGGTGACCAGCCTGCCGGCCACCTGGACGAAATCCGTCTCCGGACCGATATCCCTTATCAGGCCGATCTTCGTCCTGTCCAGATGCCTATAAGGGTAGTGTTCCAGGAGATCCTTAAAGCTAAATATACCCAATTCCTTTTTTAGCAGATCCGCACGCTGCGGCCCTACTCCTTTCAGGTATTCGATGGGGCTGGATAATATATCTGCAGATGATCTTATGTGCGTGGATTTCAAACAAAAATAACATAATATCCCTTTGTAACTTATTGCACCGCCGGATTATAGATTGTATCTTAGCCGGATACCTCCAATGATGAATCGTCCGTGACAAAATTTGCGTTAAATCACGCAGAGCAACGCAAATTTTGTCATGGTAAGAAACATCCGGCAACTAAAAAAGACCGAATTAACGGATGAATCATAACTGATGAAACGAAGAATCGCCTTTTTCGACTTCGACGGCACCATCACAACCAGGGATACCCTGCTGGAGATCATAAAATTCCATCGGGGAAGACCCCTGTTCTATTTGGGCTTTCTGCTCAATACTCCTTTCCTGCTGGCATTCAAGCTCGGGCTGATCTCGAATTATAGTGCCAAGCAGCGGGTCCTTCGTTTTTTTTTCCGCAATATGCCCCTGACGGAATTCCAATCCCGCTGCGATCAATTCGGCATCGGGACCCTCCCCTCTCTGATCCGTCCCAAGGCAACGCAGGAGATTCAAAAGCTGCGGGAAGGAGGAGCGACGGTCGTGATCATCTCAGCCTCTGCCGGCAACTGGATCAGTCATTGGGCTGCTACCCTGGACATCCCACTCCTGGCTACTAACCTGGAAGTACAGAATGAAAGGATCACAGGTCGAATAGAAGGCCGGAATTGCTACGGCCCCGAAAAGGTCAATCGCATACAGGCAGCATATGATCTTTCAGCATACGATGAGGTCTATTGCTACGGGGATTCCGGCGGCGATAAAGAAATGCTGGAGCTGGCAAACCGGAAGTTTTATAAGCCGTTCAGATAAGGATAGCTATTGTTTCTTTTAGAACAAAGGCATGTATCTTTACCGTTAGTATATCGCACGGGTGCAAACCTGCAATCGGCTATGGAACATACAAGTGTCTTGTCTACTTAAACGCCTTCGGCGTGTGCAGGAATTCCTTACGATTCACCTTCATTTTCAACATGGCTTTTACCATAGCGAAGACCAGGACGGGGATATGAACGATCGCCTTGATCGTACCTACATTATAATAACTACCTGGCACGGAGACCAGCAAGGTGAGTAAAAAAGTTCCGAATAGCCCGACCCACCAGCCCCAGGCAGGAAATAGCAGGGGGTAGCCGCTTACGATGGTAAGCACCACCAGGACCATCAGGGCTGTAAACAAGAGGAGTAATAAGGACCTGGGAAGCAATAAGGTCTGGAAAAATTTATTCCAATAAGCGCGGGTGGCAGAAACTGCACGGATGTCTTTATCCCAGAATCTCGAAAAATGGTTCACCTGCGCTTCGAGCCAGCGGGTCCGTTGCTTCTCAAATACCGCTGAAGAGGAGACCTTTTCATCGTATACCCAGGCATCTTCGATATATTCGACGACGACCCCATCCTTCATTAACTGCAGGTCGATTTCCCTGTCCTCGCCGGGATTGTTCAAAATATGGTCAAGGTTGAAGATCGACTGTATCTTATCGAATTCAAAAGCCATCCCTGAGCCTATCAGTGCGGCGGAAAAGCCAAAAGCCCTTTGCCCGCTACGAAATAAATTATTATTGATCTCTTCACTGATGGCATCGAGAACCGCCACTGCGTTATTCTTATTCTTGGCCATGCGATGGCATTGGACAGCCTTAAAACCTCTTTGAAAAGCGGCATTGACCTTTTCTAGCGTATTGATCTCCATGATATTATCTGCATCCAAGATCATGGCGACCTCATAACCATTGCCGGATAATTGGTTAAGCGCCGCGTTAATCGATCTGGACTTCATACTGTTCTCGAAGTGCACTACCACCACCCCGACCGGTATCTCCCGCAGTTTCTCTATGGTAGATGGTTGCAGCTTATCGGCTATCACAAATACATCGAACCGGTCAGCGGGATAATTCTGCCCCACCGCGCTGGCTGCGGTATCCAAAATAATATGATCTTCTTTGTAAGAGGGGATCAGCACGGCTATCTTCTTCTTTTCGGGACAAACATCGTATGAAGTTCTTTTACGCCA
>PLXD01000216.1 GCA_003151295.1 Chitinophagaceae bacterium
TGAGCTCTTTCCCTCAGCGTATTTCCGCGGGAAATTCCTGCTTCATGTGCCGTTTAAGTCATAACCCGGAAAAAACTACCACAAAAGGGTATTTTTATATCAGCAATCGGACGGACCTTTGGAGAATGATAATATCTGTGTGTATTGTGGAGGATAATAAAGACATCCGCTCAGCCCTGGAGCAGATCATTACGATGGCGGAGGGTTTTACACTGGCAGGTACATTTCCTGACGCGGAGCAGGCACTACTGAAGATCCCAATCGTAAAACCGGATATAGTATTGATGGATATTCACCTGGGAGAAGGGAAGAGCGGAATCGACTGTGTGAGGCAGCTAAAGCCGCTGCATCCGGAAACACTTTTCATGATGTGTACTATCTACGAAGAAGACGAAAAAATATTTGAAGCCCTCACAGCCGGCGCTAACGGATATATCCTTAAAAAAACCGCTCCCGGCAAACTGCTGGATGCCATCCGGGAATTATACGACGGAGGGGCTCCGATGAGCAGCCAGATCGCCCGCAAAGTAGTCAACGCCTTTCAAGGGAAGGTCAACGGAGTCGAAACACAGGGTCATGGCAACCAGGGAAAATCAATGAGTGTCTTATCCAACCGTGAAAATGAAATTTTGGAATTGCTGGCCAAAGGGATGCTTTACAAGGAGATCGCCGGCTGCCTCTTTATCAGCCAGGAGACCGTGCGAAAACACGTCTATCATATTTACGAAAAATTACATGTAAGCAATCGTGTTGAGGCTATTAACAAATTCTACGGTCGTTAAATAAAATTACCACAAAGTGGTATTGTTTTGTCTTTTTGAGATCTTACTTTTGTTCAGAGGTTGCAAACATCAAATATGGGTTAATCATTTTACCTTGTCCCGATGAAATGTAAAGCATCTCAGCCGGATCAACCCTTTCAGGCACTCAAAATCAAAATAGCAGGTAACCATTCACCTGCTATTTTGATTTTGAGCATGTCCTTATTCCTTTCTCATTCCTTTTCTTATTCCTTTCTCCCGGTTTGGCTCTCTACCAGTTCAATTCCATTTTATTATTTGTTCGGTCGATATCGGCCATTCTTTGTGACGGGTCGATTTCGATGGACTTCAGATCCAGCAACCGCCGTTTGACCCGGAAAGTATATTTTGGATCGGTCCATTTCCAGGGATCGAATACCGTTCCCGGAATAGAAGGATCTTCGGCCGGCTTAGCCCCGAACATCAGATATTGAGGTATATACGCCATTTCTTTACTGCCATCCTTATATTGCAATAACACATCTACGGGCATGGGCATCTTACCCGTCATTTTCAATCTTATATTCGTATGATCCCCCTCCTCCCAAAGACTGTCAATCCCATAGTCGATCGTTTTGGTAGTGTTCACCCAATACTCTTTATACCAATCCAGTTGCAATCCGCTGACCTTCTCGGCTATCCTTACAAAATCGGCCGCATTAGGATGTTTGAATCGCCACTGGCGATAATACTCCAGCAGGATCTGGTCCCTTACGGCCTCTCCGGTAATATACCCCAGTTGCTCAAGGAACATTTCCCCTTTTGAATAAGCCGCAATGCCATAGGCGTAATTCGTATTAAAATGATCGGCATGCGTGGTGAGAGGCTCCTCCAGCCCGCTTTTTACCAGGGAGAAATAGGCATTGTATGCTTCGGAATGGAGGAAAGGTAATTGACGGGCCTGCTTTTCCAATATCTGCATGAACCTGGTATTGCCAGGATTTCGTTTCAGCATTTCTTCATAATAATGATGCTGTACCCGGGCGGCCGCATAGCAGGTAAAACCTTCATCCATCCACGCATAGAGCGATTCGTTGGTCCCCAGCATCATCTGGTACCAACTGTGCATCCATTCATGAAATGCCGTTCCCAGGTCGGACCCGGCGAGCAGCGTGCTCATCGGGTATTCCATCCCCCCGTCGCCGCCTTGTACAAAGGAATATTGCTTAAAGGGATATTTCCCGAAATGCTTTTCGATAAAGGGAAGGACCATCACAGCGGCATCTGCTATGGCATTCCAGGCTGAATCCTGCCTGGGATCATTGTCCTTATTCTTGTACAATACATTGATAACCGGACCTCCCTGGATTCTTCGTACAAGGTGATGATATTGCGGGTCCGCGGCCCACATAAAATCATGGACGTTGGGAGCCATAAAATCCCATACCAGCTTATTGCCGGCAGGCCGTACCACCCGGGTACCCGGCGATTCATAACCATATCCAATCTGAGCGGCATTCTGCAGATAACCCGTTCCTCCTATCATATAATCCTTATCAATGGATATCTTCACTTCATAATCTCCCCATACGCCATAGAATTCCCTCGCCACATAGGGCGTGGGATGCCATCCCTCATAATCGTATTCACAGATCTTAGGATACCACTGGCTCATAGAATAGCGAACGCCGGTCCTGGGATTATCCCTGCCGCTTCTTCGCACCTGGAGCGGTGACTGGGCCTCAAAATCCATATCAAACACGACGGAAGATCCGGGCAGAATAGGTTTGCCGAGTGTCACTTCCAGGATTGTCTCCTCTGTTTTCCAGGTCTGGGGCACGCCATTCATGGTGAGGGAAATCACTTTTTGATAGCCTATCTCATCAGGTTTCAGGTGTTCAATACGGTCCCTTACACGGGAATCCCAATCCAATTGTTCACTGCCGTCACGCCCTTTACCGTAGGAGATCTTGCCCAGCTCACGGCTACGTACGTCCATCATGCTGCCCGGTTGAAAAGCATTCCAGTAAAGATGATAGAATACTTTACGGAGGGTATCGGGAGAATTATTCGTGTAGGTGAGCCGTTGCTTGCCGGTGAAATGATTGGTGGCCACGTCCATATCGATATCCATATGATATTTCACGCGCTGCTGCCAGCGATCGGGTTGAGCATGGAGGAAGAAGCCGGCCACGCTCAGGATAAGTGAGAAAAGGATCCGTTGCATCCGTTGATTTTTATTTTTTAATAGCCCGCTATAGCCCGATAGTCCTGCTATAACCAGGGCTAATTTCAATAATATCCTAAAGGGTGATATTGTCTTTCAGCAATTGACCTTCCGGAGAGAATAGCAGATTCCTTTTCTGCAGGTCGCTCTTCACAACGGGAATATGATATTGCTTCACACCGCCCGGCAGATAGAGGATGTAGACGGCTTTAACCTTCCAATCCGCGTATTTGCTCTTCAACAGACCGTCTTTGACCGATGCGGGCAGAGCATCCTGACTGATCGTTTTTTCGGTACTGATCCACTCCCCCTTGCTTTTGAACCGGGCCTGATACTTTTCGCTGTCGATCGTAAAGCCGGCCTGAAAATAGCTGATCTTATCATTCCAGGAAACGCTGACGGCAGCAGGATACCTGGCCTTTAACGAATCCGTCACCTGGGAAGGCAGATTTCTTAACTGGGCATTTACGGAATGACCAGTCAGCAAGATACCGGCAGTCAATAATAAAAAGAATAATCGTTGCATGCAAATATGAATTTTAATGATTCTGATGAAAAGATTTTATCGGTTCCGATGAGATTTTGAGCCGATTCCTCAAAGGTCTCCCTGAATTATCAAATAGGGTGTTAAAGTTATCCCTTCCCGCCTACTATGATTACAATCTCGCCTTTCACGCTTTTTGCGGAGAAATGATCGCAGACTTCGCGAAGTGTTCCCCGCTTGTTCTCTTCATATATCTTCGTGAGTTCGCGGCTGACACAGCAGGGCCTTTCCGCACCAAAATACCCTATAAACTCTTCCAGGGTCTTTACCAATCGCATGGGAGACTCATAAAAAATCAGGGTGCGCTCTTCAAGGGCCAATTGTTTTAAAAGGCTTTGCCTGCCTTTTTTCAGGGGCAGGAATCCCTCGAAGCAGAACCGGTTCATTGGCAGGCCACTATTCACCAAGGCAGGCACAAATGCGGTGGCGCCGGGCAGGCACTCCACGGGTACCCCTACCTTAATGCATTCCCTGACCAATAAAAAAGCAGGATCCGAGATCCCGGGCGTACCGGCATCGGTGATCAGTGCCATGGTCTTTCCCTGCAATAGCTGGTCTGTCAGATGATGCAGGATTTTATGCTCGTTGTGTTGGTGGTAGGGAGTGAGAGGCTTGACGAGTTGGTAATGATTTAACAACCGCGAAGAATTCCGGGTATCTTCCGCCAGGATAAGATCCGCTTTTTTCAGCACTTCCAATGCCCTCAGCGTAATGTCCTGGAGGTTGCCGATGGGAGAAGGAACGATATAGAGCATAATTTAATTGACAACGATCTCGAAGGTTTCCATGACAGGGTTAGCCAATAGTTTCCGGCTTGCTTCCTCGGCGACCTGTTTGGCCTGATCCGCGGAACCGGCTTCTACCTGCAGGGTAATATTCTTTCCAATCCTGATATCGGTTATACTATTTATTCCCAGGTTCTGCAGACCACCCATTACCGCCTTACCTTGAGGATCCAACAATTCTTTCAGTGGCATTACTTTTACCTGAACAGAGAAGGTCATGTTATTTGTTTTGAAGACGCGAATTTACGGAATATTTTTTTGCGCCGTGAATTTCGCTGCGAACAAGGATACGACAATATAAAAGATGAAAACAACCGGTATGGTGAGCCATTTAAAAAAGACGGCGGAAATCAGCGTTATTAATAATAAGATCAGCTTAGGCCAATTGCCCTTAACCGAATAATCCTTGAACTTCAGGGCCATTAAAGGCA
>PLXD01000420.1 GCA_003151295.1 Chitinophagaceae bacterium
CGATCTGTCGTCCAGTAGCCTGACCTTTTGTTTTTGCTGTTCGAACCTGGCCTGTGCCAACTGGTCCAGGAAATCGTTCACCCATTTGACCACATCGTATTCCTGCAAACGCCTTTGCATTTGGGTGATCCTGCTGCGTTGTTCATAGACCGGCATGGTAAAAGCCCTTGCGATCGCGCCGGCTACATCCGTGACATCTGTGGGATTTACCAGCAGGGCTTCGTTTAATTCACTGGCCGCCCCTGCCAATTCACTCAGGATCAACACGCCGCGTTGGGCCGCGCAACTGGCTACATATTCCTTAGCCACCAGGTTCATTCCATCGCGCAAGGGAGTGATGAGGGCCGCATCCGCAGCCTGGTATAAGGCCAGGAGTTCATTAAAGGCAAGATGATTATACCTGTAAATAACGGGCTGCCAGCTGATCGTGGAATACTTACCGTTTATTGAGCTGATCTTCTCTTCGATCAGTTTCTTTCGTTCGGTATACGCAGGTATGGTGTCGCGGGAGGGGACGATATTCAGAATGAACACCATTTTCTCCCGCCATTCGGGATAATTCTCCAGGAAATATTCGAACCCATTCAGGCGATGCATCATTCCCTTGGTATAATCCAGCCTGTCGACGGAAAAGATGATCTTCTTGTCGTCAAAATTCCTCCTGATCTCGTTGCGGGCCTCCAGGATCTCATGATCATAAGAAGCCCGGTTGAATTTATTGTAATCGATCCCGATCGGGAAAAGGTCGACCTTTACCAGGCGCCCCTGGTAGAGCAGCGTTCGGAAATTATTATCGACCCCCATTAACATTTTTACGGACTGGATAAAATGCTGCACATAATCATAGGTGTGAAAGCCGATCAAATCCGCACCCATCACTCCATCGAGCAGGGTCTTCTTCCATTCGGAAGGTAGGAGCCTGAATATTTCATAAGATGGAAAGGGAATATGCAGGAAGAATCCGATCGTGATATCAGGGATCCTTATCCGCAATAACCGGGGCAACAGCATCAACTGGTAATCGTGTATCCAGACTTTATCTCCCGGCTGCAACAGGGGCGCTATCTTATCGGCAAAGACCTGGTTCATCCGCTTATAGGCGTCGAAATAGGCGGTCTCATACCTGGCCAGCGAAGAAAAATAATGGAATAGCGGCCATATGACTGAATTGGAAAAACCGTTATAATACTTGTCGTACAAATCAGTGTCTACAAAAAGAGGGACGATGCTAAAATCTTGGTTATCAGCTTGAGAGTCCGCAACAAGTTCCCAATCCACCTGGGGAAAATCCGCCACACCGAACCACAGCCTTTCTGTTAGTTCTCCATTTTGCGGAGTGTCGTTTTCGAAATAACTTTTAATGGCGGAGACCAGGCCGCCCGAGCTCTGCCGGATATTTATCTCGTCGCCTTGCCGGTCCAGGGAAAAAGGGAGCCTGTTGGAAATAATGATCAATCGTCCCATTGTGTCCAAATTTTCATGAGGGGGAAATTCCCCTTCCTCTATTCCAACAATGAAGCCAGAAACGAAGTTATCCCAGTCTGTCCCGTATATCCAATCCGAATTTCCGGGCTGTGTCTTTTGCGATATCATATCCCGCATCCGCGTGCCTGATCACACCTATGCCCGGATCATTCCTCAATACGCGGGCCAGCCTGGCTGCCGCATCGTTTGTCCCATCGGCAACGATCACCATTCCCGCATGGATACTATAACCCATCCCGCCACCACCACCATGATGGAGGCTGACCCAGCTGGCGCCCCCGGCGGTATTTAACAAGGCATTCAATATAGGCCAGTCGGCTACCGCATCGCTACCGTCCAGCATACTTTCCGTCTCCCGGTTGGGAGATGCAACGGAGCCAGTATCGAGGTGATCCCTTCCGATGACGATCGGCGCGCTAACCTTTCCGGTACGGACCAATTCGTTAAAAGCGAGCCCAGCTTTCTCTCTTTCGCCCTGTCCCAACCAGCAGATACGCGCTGGTAAGCCCTGGAAAGCGATCCTTTCTTTCGCCAGTTTCAACCAGCGCTGGAGAGATTCATTTTCAGGGAAGAGACCGGCGATCAGCTCATCCGTTACGACAATATCATTGGGATCCCCGCTCAGCGCCGCCCAGCGAAAGGGTCCCTTGCCCTCGCAAAACAGGGGCCGGATATAGGCCGGAACAAAGCCGGGGAATCCAAATGCATTTTTCAATCCCTTCTCATAGGCCCTGGCCCGCAGGTTATTGCCATAATCGAAAGTGATCGCTCCGCGATCCTGCATTTCCAGCATCAATTGCACGTGCCGGTACATGGAATGATAAGCATGCCCGATATATTGTTGGGGATTTTGCTGTCTCAGAACCTTCGCCTGTTCATAAGAGATCTCATGCGGCCAATAACCGACCAGCGGATCGTGTGCCGAAGTCTGATCGGTAAGTGTATCGGGAACGATATTACGGGCGATCATCCGTTCGAGCAAATGAACGGCGTTGCATAATACCCCGATAGACAGGGCCTCTTTCTTTTGTTTTGCCGTTATGGCCAGGTCGATGGCTTCATCGATGCAGGCTGCCTCATCTTTGCCCGCGATCTTGATATCCAGGTACCGGGTCTCAATTCTCTTGTCGATCCGCCATTCCTCGACTTCGGCTACCAGGGCCACCCCTCCATTCATGGTAATAGCCAGGGGTTGCGCGCCACCCATACCGCCCAGGCCGGCCGTAACATGCAGGGTGCCTTTCAGCGTTCCTCCAAAATGCTTATCCGCGGCGGCTGCATAGGTCTCATAGGTGCCCTGTACGATCCCCTGGGAACCGATATAGATCCAGGACCCGGCCGTCATCTGCCCATACATCATCANNTCGAGCTCGTCGAAATGCTCCCAATCCGCCCATTTAGGCACAAGCTGGGAATTGGAGATCAATACACGCGGAGCATCTTTATGGGTCTGGAGGATGCCTACCGGTTTGCCACTCTGGACCAATAGTGTTTCATATTCTTCCAGGTCCTTAAGCGCCTTAATGATCAGGTCCAGCGATTCAAAATTCCGGGCCGCCTTTCCCCTGCCGCCGTAAACGATCAGATCATCGGGGCGTTCTGCCACTTCGGGATCCAGGTTATTCAATAACATTCGTAAAGCGGCTTCCTGGACCCAGCCCTTGCNNTATGGAGTATTTTTATTGCTGACCTGCATTATATTGTAAAAGATCCAAATCCTTCATTCAGGGTAATACCCCCGGTGACACTGACCTCATTCACTTTTTCAACAAAGGAATGATCCCTGATGATCCCAGTGAGTTGATTGATATCCTCCGCAAAGATCCTGTCCTCACTGGCAAATTCG
>PLXD01000071.1 GCA_003151295.1 Chitinophagaceae bacterium
GGACCTGGGTATGGTGCAGGAACAGGATATCGTGCTGATCTTCAGCAAAAGCGGTGAAAGCGCCGAGATCAAAGTATTACTCTCGTTTATTAAAAATTTCGGCAATATATTGATCGGCATGGTAGGTAATCTCCACTCCGTACTGGCAAAACAGGCTGATATTGTGCTGAACACAACAGTTTTAAAGGAGGCCTGTCTGAACAACCTGGCTCCTACCAGCAGCACGACGGCACAAATGGTGATGGGGGATGCGCTGGCGGTCACCCTGATGGAAATGCGCGGTTTCGGCAGTGAAGACTTCGCCAGATTTCATCCCGGTGGCATGCTGGGGAAAAAACTATACCTGCGGGTAGAAGACCTGTATCTTCACAATGAGCGACCTGCCGTAAACATGGACACCCCGCTGAGGGAAGTGATTATGGAGATCACCTCTAAACGGCTGGGAGCCACCGCCGTAACAGGGAACAATGACGAATTACTGGGTATTATCACCGATGGCGACCTGCGCAGAATGCTGGAAAAGAATGTGGTCCCCGCCGGAGTGATTGCCAAAGACATCATGAACGCAGGCCCGAAGACCATCGGGGCAGACGCGCTGGCAGTCGAGGCGCTGGATCAATTGCGGAGATGCGATATCTCCCAACTCGTCGTTACCAACGGGAAAAACTATTTGGGTTTTATACATTTGCATGACCTTATCCGGGAAGGGATCATTTAACACTCATCACTCATCATCATAACAATTAGTTAAACGGCTGAATAAAGATGAACAAACATTGCTACGTCGTGATCATGGCTGGCGGGATCGGCAGTCGCTTTTGGCCCATGAGCCGCCAGGATTTCCCGAAACAGTTCCTGGATATCCTCAATACCGGGAAGACATTGATCCAATGGACCTTCGAGCGTTTTTCATCTTTTATCCCGGTGGAAAATATTTACGTGGTGACCTCGCATGAGTATTCCGAGATCGTGTATGAGCAATTGCCCGATCTGCCCAGGGAGAATGTGCTGGGCGAGCCGTCCCGGAAGAATACGGCGCCCTGCATCGCATATATCTCATTCAAGCTGCAGCAGAAGGATCCGAAAGCCTCCTTGATCGTGGCGCCGGCCGATCACCTGATCCTGGATATAAAAGGGTTTAATAAAGTATGCCTCGAATCACTCAGTTTCGTCAATAAGCATAATGCATTCATTACCCTGGGGATCAAGCCCACGCACCCCAATACCGGTTATGGATACATCCAGCATGAACAGTATTCGGTATCGGATAACGTATATAAGGTGAAGACTTTTACCGAGAAACCAAATCTTCAACTTGCCAGGACCTTTCTTTCCAGCGGAGACTTTTTATGGAACGCAGGCATTTTTGTATGGCAGGTGAAAAATATCATCAGCGCCTTTGAGAAATATCTACCGGAAATGTACGATGTGTTTTTCGCGGACAAGGAAAAGTTCAATACGCCCGAAGAGAAAAAGGCACTCGAACATATTTACCCTCTCTGCACCAATATCTCCATAGATTTCGGGATCATGGAAAAAGCGGATAACGTATATGTGATCCCTTCTTCCTTCGGATGGAGCGACCTGGGGACCTGGAAAAGCGCTTATGATAACCTGGAAAAAGATTACCTGGGCAATGCCGTGGCCGGCGATAACGTGGTGGTCATAGATTCCACGAAATGTATGGTCCATGCCCCCAGCGAAAAGCTCCTGGTTTTGCAGGGCCTGGATGATTTTATTGTCGTTGATACGCCCGATGTGCTGCTGATCTGTAAAAAAGAACATGAACAGGATATAAAGGAATATGTAGCAGAGGTGAAACGTAATAAAGGAGACCGGTTCCTTTAAACCAGAACCTTTAAACCAGAACCCGTAAAGAAGATCCCTTAAAAATAGAACTCATTCCCGGATGTCACTCTATCCCCTTCATAGCATTCTTTTTATAGACATCGAAACGGTTTCGCAATATGCCGCTTTCGATGAGCTGCCGGATGAGGGAAAGGAACTCTGGCGTCACAAGGCAGAGCTGCTCATCAAGGACAAACAGGCCGCTACGCCCGACACGATCTATGATCGTGCGGCCATCTACGCCGAATTCGGCAAGATCGTCTGTATAAGTTGCGGATTTATCCAGGGCACAGGACCCGATAAAAAAATATCCCTGAAATCCTTTTATGGTGACGACGAGTGGATGGTCCTTTCCCAATTTTGTGAAATGCTGGAGAAATGGACCGTTGGTAACCGCTATCTATGCGCCCATAACGGAAAGGAATTCGACTTCCCCTACCTGTGCCGAAGGATGATCATCCACGGGATCGCGATCCCATCTCTTCTCCGGATTGCCGGAAAAAAACCCTGGGAGATAACCCATATCGATACACTGGAAAGCTGGAAATTCGGAGACTACCGGAGCTATACCTCGCTCAATCTGCTGGCCTATGTCCTGGGCATCCCTACCCCTAAGGACGATATCGACGGCAGCCAGGTCGGCAAAGTATATTGGACGGAGCACGACCTGTCAAGGATTGTGACCTATTGCCAGAAGGACGTGATCACTGTAGCGCAGGTATACCTGCGGCTCCAGGGGGAAACTCCGATCAGACCCGAAAATATAGCGCTCAGATAATGAATAATAAAAAGAGTATCCATGGCACCCCCCATCTTAAGTAAACTTCCCCGGGTAGGCACCACTATTTTTACGGTGATGAGCTCTTTGGCGACGGAATACGGGGCCGTCAACCTCGGCCAGGGCTTTCCGGATTTCCCGATGAGCGAAGAGTTGGTGTCCTTGGTGAACCGGGCGATGACCAGCGGCTTTAACCAGTACACGCATATGAACGGATTTCCGGCCCTGCGGGAGGTGCTGGCGGATAAGATCCAGACCCTCTATGCAGCCCATGTCGATCAGGACAGCCAGATCACCGTTACCCCCGGCGGAACCTATGCGATCTATACCGCGCTGACGACAGTATTGCAACCCGGCGACGAAGTGATCGTATTCCAGCCCTGCTATGATAGTTATATCCCGAATATCCAGGTCAACGGGGCGATACCCGTTCTGATAGACCTTCCCTTCCCTGACTATAGGATCGATTGGAAAGAAGTGAAACGAAGGGTAAGCCCTCGCACCCGGATGATCATGCTGAATTCCCCGAACAATCCCACCGGCGCTGTCCTCCGGGAAGAGGATATGCAACAACTTCGCTCCCTGGTCCGTGATACGAATATCCTGATCTTATCCGACGAGGTCTATGAACACCTGATCTACGACGGAATTCCTCACCAATCCGTCCTTCGTTATCCCGACCTGGCGGAAAGAAGCTTCGCCTGTTATTCCTTTGGAAAGGTCTATCACTGCACCGGCTGGAAACTGGGCTATTGCATCTCTTCCGCGCCGCTGATGAAGGAGTTCAGGAAAGTGCATCAATTCAACTGCTTCAGTTGCCATACTCCTTCGCAGGTAGCCCTGGCGGAATTTTTGGCGGATAAAAGTTCCTACGAAGCTGTGGGCCCGTTCATGCAGCAGAAAAGGGATTATTTCCGGCAATTGATGGAGCAGACGAAATTCACGCCTCTTCCAAGCTATGGAAGCTATTTCCAGTTATATAAATATGACCGGATCAGCGATGAGAGCGATAAAGACCTGACGATCAGGATCACCAAAGAGTATGGAGTGGCGACGATTCCCGTATCGGCTTTTTACATCGGCGAAAAAGACGATAAGGTGATCCGCTTCTGCTTTGCAAAAAAGAACGAGACCCTGGAGAAAGCCGTGGAGAGGCTGTCGAAAATAAATTGACCGACAACAAATTAATCGGGCAACGACTTGACCACTTAATAAATCAGAAAGAAAAATATTCATCAATAAACACAATTCATCATTTTCCATGAGCACAATCAATACCCTTGTTTTCGATCTCGGCAACGTACTGATAGACTGGAATCCGCATTACCTGTTCACCCGGATCTTTCCCGAAGAAAAGGAGCGGAACTGGTTCATTGACAACATATGCACCATGGACTGGAACGAAGAGCAGGACGGGGGCAGAAGCCTGCAGGAAGGAACGGAACTCCTGGTTAGAAAATTTCCGGATCATGAAACCTCCATCCGCGCCTATTATGACTATTGGGAGGAAATGCTCGGAGATCCCATTAAAGGAACGGTGGAGATATTCCGTCATCTGAAAGCCACTACGGACATGAAATTTTATGCGTTGACCAACTGGAGCGCTGAGACCTTCCCGATAGCCTTGTCGCGTTATGATTTCCTGCATTGGTTCGATGGACGTATCGTTTCGGGAGAAGAGAAGACAAGAAAACCTTTTGAAAAAATCTACCGTGCATTGATCGACAAGTATGCCATAGAGCCTTCCCGCACCGTATTTGTAGATGATAATGCCCGTAACCTGGTCCCCGCAGAAAAATTGGGTTTTCATACCATCCATTTCAAATCTCCGGAACAGTTCAGGGAAGAGCTGAAACGATTGGGGGTAGCGGTGTGAGTGGGGAGTAGTCACCACTCATCACTCACTTTAAGATCTGGAACGCGGCCAGGCTCATCGCATAAGCCAGCCCGGTCATATAGACCAGTTGAATGACCGGCCATTTCCAACTGCGGGTCTCCCGTCTTACGACGGCCAGGGTGCTCATGCATTGCATGGCCAGCACATAGAAGACCATGAGGGATATGCCGCTGGCAAGCGTATAAACCGGGCTTCCGTCATCACGCCTGGCGGATTCCATTCTCTGTCTCAGCGTTTGCCGGTCGGCGTCTTTCCCTCCTTCCACGCTATAGAGAGTGGCCATGGTCCCTACAAAGACTTCCCGGGCAGCAAAAGACGTGATAAGGGCAATGCCTATCTTCCAATCATAGCCCAGCGGATGAATGATCGGCTCAATGGTCTTTCCCAGCAGGCCCGCGTATGAGTTTTCGAGCAGGGCAGCCTGCTTTTGTTTTTTCAGTTCTGCAGACTGGCCGGGATGTAAAGCGACCTCGCGGTTATATTGCTCCACCACTCCCTTCAGCCGCCCCTTTGGACCATAGCTGCTAAGCGCCCAGAGTATCAGGCTGNNCTGATGACCATGATCACCTTTCCCGCATCTACGACAAAGATCTTCGCCTTATTGATCATGGTGACGATCACATTTTTCCAGCGGGGAGCGCGGTAGATCGGTAATTCCAGGATGAAGAAACTTTTCTCCTGTAGCCGGATGAACCATTTGGCCACATAGGATACTACCAGCGCCATGACGAGACCCAGTAGATATAATCCCATCATGACAAGACCCTGGAGACCGAAGAAGCCGAAAACCTCTTTTTTAGGGATGACAAGTGCGATCAGGATGGTATAAACCGGTAACCTGGCACTACAGATCATCAGCGGCGTGATCAGGATCGTCAGCAGCCGCTCTTTACGGTTCTCTATATTGCGGGCGCTCATGATGGCCGGAACGGCGCAGGCGAACCCGCTGATCATAGGCATCACGCTTTTGCCGTTGAGCCCGACCTTGCGCATGAGCTTATCAGTAAGAAAACTGATCCGCGCCATATAGCCCGTATCTTCCAGAATCGTGATCAGCCCGAACAGGATCATGATCTGTGGGACAAAAACGAGTATGCCGCTTAGCCCTGCGAGCAGGCCGTTGACCAGCAGATCGCTCCACCAGGCTTCCGGCAGCAGTCCCGACACCCAACCATTGAGCTGTGTAAAACTCCAGTCGATGGCATCCATGGGGAACTGGGCGATGAAAAATACACTTTGGAATAAGAGGAACAGGACTGCCAGCAGGATCAGGTAACCCCACCGGCGATGCAGCAGTAAATTGTCCAATTTCTCCGTAAATAAGGTCTTCTGGAGGGGATCTGGCTCGGATACGGTATGCTGCATGATCTGTTTGATGCGGCCATAGCGTCGCATGATCTCATCGGCCTGAATCCGGGTGGAGTTGAACCCATGGGTGAGCCCGATCTGCACGATTTGGTCACGCTTTGACCCGGAAAGATTAAAATGCTCGTGGTTGATGAGATAATGAATGGCCGTATAGTCGCTGATATCCGGGAATAGGGTCTTTATGTCCTTAATAGCGGTGGCCGCCAGCTCATGATTGCCGATAAAATCACGGGCTGGAGCCTGGTAGAGTTGGCGGGCAGTCTGTTCAATGACTTTTTTTAGTTGCGGAATCCCCTTGTTCTTTCTCGGATTCACGGATATGATCGGCACCCCTAATTCCCTTTCTAACCCATCCACGTCTATTTCGATGCCCTTTTGCTTGGCCAGATCCATCATGGTCAAAGCGATCACCAGGGGGATCTTCAGGTCGATGATCTGGGAGCAGAACAACAGGTTTCTCTTCAGGTTGCTGGCATCCACGAGCAACACGACCATATCGGGCTCCACGGCCGGATCCTGCCCCAGCAATACTTTGTAGGTGACCCATTCGTCTGCACGTTTGGGGTAGAGGCTATAGGTGCCGGGAAGGTCGATTATATTCACAGAAAGGCCGGCGGAGAGCTCACTGCTCCCTGTTTTTTTGTCGACAGTCACCCCCGGAAAATTTCCCACTTTCTGATTCAGGCCGGTCAGGGCATTGAAAAGGGAACTTTTCCCGCTATTGGGATTGCCCACCAAGGCTATATGAAGAATTGATTTTTTCAAAACGGGATAATCCGCAAAAATAGCGGATAACCACGGACTCCGTTTACGAAATCGGGAGCTTTGCTTAAAACTTAATCCTTACCGAACGGTTAGTATCCCGTTGTCATAAAAAGGCAACACATTCGCGATATCGGGGGTCAGGCAATAGCGGATATCTTTTTCCAGGCCATAGCCGCTGAGACGGAGATAGTGAGAGGCCTTTTTTTCCTCCATGAATCCATACAGGTCGTTTTGGGCATCCCCGTAAAGGGTCGAGGCGATCGCAGAAGAGTCGCAGTTACTATCGAAATGTTCCTTCACCCTTTCAATGACGGCCCCGGCGAACAGCAGATCCTCTATATTGACCCGGTTCTTCCAGGCTGCGCAACCGAGGATCACGTTCTGTTTACCAGACAAAAGGTATTCGCACACTGAGCTCAGGTTGGGGAAAGATCCTGTTATGATCTGGCCGGCTCCCCTTTCCAGCGCCATATGCAGTAGCTTGGTGCCATTGGTCGTAGTCAGCACCAGTGTTTTGCCGCCGATAAAAGCGGGCGGGTACTCAAAGGGTGAGTTGCCATACTCCAGCCCTTCCGCTATCTGCCCATCTCTTTCGCCGGCTGTAATGCCTTCTATTTGTTTACCGATCTCGATGCATTTGGCTACGCTATCTACCGGGATCACGCATTTCGCACCATTGTACAAGGCGGTGGCGATGGTAGAAGTGGCGCGCAGGACATCGATGATCACGACAATAGTGTTGCTGACGTTGTACAAATGCAATAAAGCGGGAGATAGGGACGTGTGTAAACTCGGTTTCAAATGACTCATACTAAGCTGGTAAACCGCAAATGTAGGTAAGAAATTCTTTTTACCGGGTTAAAACGAACCTCCATTTATCGGACTCCGCGTATTCCTTGATCGCCTTGTTCCTGGTCTCCAGGAGATCCTTCATGTAACGGATGAGGAACAGCTTGCCGGCCAGTTTTCCGATTGCACCGTAGGGGATATCAAAAGTAAAGAGATCGATAAGCAGCGTGCCGTTATCGATAGGCTTAAAATGATGTTCATGCCGCAACATTTTGAAATCACCTTCCAGCATTTCATCCGTGAACGAGAGGGGGCGGCTCATGGCGGTGATCTTCGACTTCAGGATCCGGGTCTTATGCAGGTGCTTTGCCTTCCAGGTTACCGTTTCATTCAGTTCAATCAACCCACTGCTCGTCCCGGCGATGGCCTGTTCGTCGGTATGCGCCATTGACTTTTTATGAAGCTCGATACTACGGGCAAGATCGAATACGCGATCGGCGGGGGCGGCTATGAAGGTGGTTAAATGAATCGTTGGCATGCGTCGGAAACGCGCAAAAAATGGGCCATTAATTAAAATATTAACTAAAAGGGAGTTTCACGACCCGGGCCTGCAGTAATTTATCCCGCACTTTTATATAGATATAAGAGTCGATATTGGCGAAGACGCTGGACACATAGCCGAGGCCGATGGCCTTTCCCAGGCTGGGAGATTGCGTGCCGGACGTCACTTTCCCGATCACCATGCCGGAGAAGTCCTTTATTTCATAATCATGGCGGGGGATCCCCTTTTCCAGCATTTCAAAGCCCACCAGTTTTCTTTGTACACCCTCTTTCTTCTGATTTTCCAGGATCTCCCGGGCGGTAAAATCCTTGCTGAATTTGGTGATCCAGCCCAGTCCGGCTTCCAGGGGAGAACTGTTGTCATCTATATCATTCCCATACAGGCAGTAGCCCATTTCAAGGCGAAGGGTATCCCTGGCGCCGAGACCGATCGGCTTCAATCCCCCGGGCCCTGCCGTTTCAAATATTTTATTCCAGATAGTGTCTTCGGCCCCATCCTTGTCCT
>PLXD01000291.1 GCA_003151295.1 Chitinophagaceae bacterium
GTTGAGAAAGGAAGCTGCTTCTTGTTCGTTCCGTTCAAAGTATAAGGTATGATAATAGGGGGAATCGAACCATTCCCGAAACCACTCATCAGATATTGACATGCTGGCAGATCTTTAAGCAAATTTATGGGGCGCTGCCATTACTTCGGGAAATCAATTTGAAAAATGTGCATATTTAAATAAAGGTTATTTGTTTTTTGGCATTTTACTTGCGGCACCTATAAATCATCAGTACAATCCCTTATTTTTTAATTTTTCCTGTCTTTTTTTGATAAAATTCAAATCTTAGGAATACCCGGAACGTGGTAATCCGTCCAGCCTGTCAAACCCTTATTTTTGTAGTAATTAAATCAAATCACACTGTGGCATTGATCAAGAGTATTTCGGGTATCAGAGGAACTATTGGGGGAAGACCGGGGGATAATCTCTCCCCATTGGATACAGTAAAGTTTACAGCAGCTTTTGGGAGTTGGGTCAGGGACCAGAATAAAGGCAGGAAGATCGTGATCGGCCGGGATGGCCGTATCAGTGGAAAAATGGTAAGTGACCTGGTAGTGAGCACTTTATCCGGATTAGGATTGGATATTGTGGATTTGGGATTATCGACCACTCCGACGGTGGAGCTTGCGGTGGTAGGACTGCAGGCTGCCGGAGGTATCATTATTACCGCCAGCCACAACCCGAAAGAGTGGAATGCTCTTAAACTGCTGAACCATATGGGGGAATTCATCAACGCGGAAGAGGGAGCTATCGTGTTGGAAAAAGCATTTAAGGAAGACTTTGTCTTTGCGGCGGTTGATAAATTGGGTAGCTATTCGGTCGATGACTCCTGGCTGCAGAAACATATTGACCTGGTCGTTCACTACCCCCTGGTGGATAAAAAATCCATTCAACAGAAAAAGTATAAAATAGTAGTGGATGCCGTCAATTCCACAGGAGCCTTATTTATCCCCCCGTTGTTAAAAGCCCTGGGAGTCGAAGAGGTCATCGTCCTGAATGAGGAGGTCAACGGTAAGTTCGCGCATAACCCGGAGCCTTTACCGGAGAACCTGACTGCTCTCAGTGCAACGGTGCAGAAATCCAGGGCCGACCTGGGTATCGCGGTGGACCCGGACGTGGATCGCCTTTGTTTTGTATGTGAGGATGGCAGCATGTTTGGCGAGGAATATACCCTGGTGGCGGTAGCGGATTATGTATTGGCCAGAATACCGGGCAATACGGTCAGCAATATGAGCAGCACGAAAGCTTTAAAGGAGATCACCCTTAAGCACGGCGGCCAGTACTATCCCTCTGCGGTGGGAGAGGTCAATGTGGTTCAGCGGATGAAGGACGTGGGGGCCGTGATAGGCGGGGAAGGCAATGGAGGCATTATCGTGCCTGACCTGCACTATGGCCGCGATGCCCTGATCGGGATCGGGTTATTCCTGAGCGCCCTGTCGCACCACAAGAATGGGATCAAGTCCTTCCGTACAAGATATCCGGATTATTTCATCTCCAAGAACAAGATCGAATTGCAAAATGGCATCGATGTGCATGCGATTTTCGACAAGATCCAAAGAAAGTATAAGAATCAGCCCGTCAACACGGATGATGGACTTAAGATAGAGTTCGACAGCGATTGGGTGCATCTCCGCACTTCCAATACCGAACCTATTATCCGCATCTATGCAGAGAGCAGTTTCGAGACGACGGCCAAAAATATCGCCCTCAGGCTCATGCAGGATATTAAGGAGTTTATTTGAGGGTTGGTAACTTTCCGGAGATTTGTTTAAGATTTTTCAATGTGTTACGGACATTTATGTCCTCCAGATATTGTCATGGTCTCCGGACTTTGCGCCAGTTGCGCAACGCNNCGCCGCTGGAACTTCGTCGGAGCATCGTTCCTTGCTCCTGCTCGTTCGTAACCTTCGCTTCACTCGGTTACGACCCATCCTTTGGCCTGGTTTATTGGTGAGAGGCTGAGGGATGGTCCTGCGGAGGCGTCGATTGCATCAACTGGCTTCAAGTCTGAAAGACATTTATAAGTCTGCGGAATGGCAGCATTATCTCATTGCAAGGCGCCAAATAACATTGAAAACCGAACAGCATTTGTACCGAATACGGGCAATTCAAATAAATGAAGCAATTTAAATTATTGAGCATTAATAACATAGTTAATTGGCATATGTCTGGCAGGATAAAAAATTGATCTTTATAAATCAATACGAATGCTGCAAAACTATCTTAAGATCGCTTCGCGGAACCTTGTTAGGAATAGAGCTTACACTACAATTAATATTCTTGGGCTCACTATAGGCATAACCTTTTGTCTGGTTATTTACTTAATCACCAGTTTTGAATTCAGCTATGACAGGTTCCATCCGGATAAGGAAAGTATATACAGGGTAGTTTCCGATGTTTTATATCCTGGCAACTCCGAGGTGCATAATCAATCCAATATATCCATTGCAGCCTCTCATATCGTCAGGGATGAATACCCGGGTATCGACCAGATAGCCAACTTTGATTCCTATCGTGCCGACGTTACCGTTCCAGGTAAGGACTGGAAGACAAAGAGGGCAGATTACCAGGCCATTAAAGCCGCATCAGCAAACCCGGTAAAGAGTCTGAGAACAGAGTAATTTTTATGTTAACTAATTAGGTTAAATCATTGCAATCATAGATCTATTAATTCTTAAGCGTCCGCGGACGGGATCGGGCTATCGACCTGCTGACATAGAGCCCTCAGCTATTGTGATGTTGAAATTACCGGGTGATAACTTTATGCCATTAAATTCAAACTGCCGATGAAATTTGAGCTAATGAGGGACTCGCACAATCCGGGTGCAACTACGGTAATAGTTCGCAGGCGGTCTCCTTAGCCGGACCGTTGACTTCCAGCTATTTGCAATGAAACGAACAGGTCTGGGTACAGAGCCGACGCGAATTATTATCCGCAAAGGAATTGCGGTAGAACACCTGTCAAAGTCTTTTAACTTAGTGTTATCTTTGCGCCCACAAATATGCAAAGAATCTATTTAGACAATGCCGCTACGACTTCCCTGGATCCTGAAGTGCTGGAAGCCATGATGCCCTATCTCAAGGAAAAGTTCGGCAATCCCTCTTCCATCTATTCCTATGGCCGGGAATCCCGGCTGGCCATAGAAAGCGCGCGCAAGACGGTCGGAAAGATCCTGAACGCCCACCCGGCGGAGATCTTTTTCACCTCGGGCGGCACGGAAAGCTCCAATACGGCCATTACGGCAGCCGTGCGTGACCTGGGCTGCAAGCATATCATCACTTCTCAAATGGAGCATCATGCCACCTTGCATACGGTGGAACACCTGCATAAAATGGGGGAAGCAGCCGTTAGCTATGTGGAACCGCTGGCCAATGGGCATATCGATCTGGAGGACCTGGAGCATAAGCTCGCGGACAGTGAAGACAAATGCCTGGTCACGCTGATGCATGCCAATAATGAGATCGGCAATATGCTGGATATCCATGCTGTCGGGAAACTATGTAAATCGTATGGCGCGATCTTTCATTCGGATACCGTACAGACGGTAGGCCATTTCCCTTTCGACCTCCGCAATACCCCGGTTCATTTCATTACGGCGGCAGGGCATAAATTCCATGGTCCCAAGGGTGCAGGTATTTTGTATATCAATGAGAATGTCAGGATCCATCCCTATATCCACGGAGGATCCCAGGAACGTAATATGCGGGCGGGCACAGAGAACCTTTACGGTATCGTAGGTTTCGCCAGGGCCCTGGAATTGGCTACTGCACGTCAGGAAGAAGACAGCGTATATATTAAGAGCCTGAAGGTCTATATGATGGATCAAATGAACAAGCACCTGAAGGGTATTTTTTTCAATGGTGATCCCCTGGGGAAAAGTCTGTATGCCGTATTGAGCGTCTCCTTTCCAAAAACGGAGAAATCGGAGATGATCCTTTTTAACCTGGACATCAATAATATCTGTGCCTCGGGTGGCAGCGCCTGCACCAGTGGGGTAGAACAGGGTTCTCATGTCATAAGGGCGATCAACAACAATCCCAACCAGGTGACGGTTAGATTCTCTTTCTCGCGGCATAATACCCGGGATGAGATAGATATCCTGGTAGATAAACTGAAAGACCTGGTCTGATGGCTGAAATAACGCGATATGTGATCGGCGTCGATATAGGGACTACCAACACGAAAGCGGTGGCTTTTACACCTGCCGGAGAGGTTCTGGGCAGCGCCCATGCATCCTATATGGCCCTCTCTTCACTCCCGGATCACCATGAACTCGATCCCATCGTCCTGCTCGATGCTGTTGTCAGTACCCTAAAGGAAGTTTTGTCGAAAACGGCAATAACGGGTTCGGCTTCGTTGGCAGGGATCAGCTTTAGTTGTGCTATGCATAGCCTGATCGTCGTGGATCAGCGGGGAGAGCTTCTTACGAATGCGATCACCTGGGCCGATCTGAGGAGTAAGGAGTATGCGACCGCTTTGAAGGGCAGTGAGGCAGGTAAAAGGATATACCGCTATACCGGTACTCCTGTCCATCCCATGTCTCCTCTGTGCAAGCTATTATGGTTAAAGGACAATGAGCCCTCCGTTTATTCCCGGGCGGCAAAATTCGTTTCGATCAAAGAATATATCTGGTATCGTTTCTTCGGTAAATGGCTGGTGGATCATTCCATTGCTTCTGCTACCGGTTTGTTCGATATCTATTCCTTCGATTGGTATGATAAATCTTTAAAACTGGCGGGCATCAGCCCGGCTTTGCTGTCTACTCCCGTGCCCTGCACACATGTGGAGACGGCCCTCCTGCCGAAATACAGGCAGGCTTTGGGATTTGACCGGGTCATGGAGGGCAACCCGAAGGATGTCGCGGAACCCCCTTTTATTATCGGTGGCAGCGATGGCTGTATGGCCAACCTGGGCAGCAATGCGGTCCTTCCGGGAGAAGCGGCCCTGACGATTGGCACCAGCGGCGCTATACGGATGATCGCCGTGAAACCCGAATACGACCCGCAAGAGCGGATCTTTAACTATATACTGACTCGGGACCGGTATGTCTCGGGGGGGGCCATCAATAATGGAGGAGCGGTCGTGCAATGGTATATCGACAATTTNNAGTGGGATCGCAGCCGCCGGCAAAAATTCTCCGGGCGGTACGGGAGGCGACGATCTTTCCCGGTATATTGAGATGGCCGGTACCGTAGATCCCGGATCGGATGGGCTTATCTTCCTGCCCTATCTTTTCGGTGAAAGGGCGCCTATCTGGAATGCCGATGCGCGCGGATTGATTTTCGGTATCCATTCCC
>PLXD01000444.1 GCA_003151295.1 Chitinophagaceae bacterium
CGGGTGTCCCGGGTGTCCCGGGCGTAAAAGTTTCTGCAATCACGAGCGACTCAACGTGGAGGCCTTCTATAAAGTGCCCCTCGCCGGTTTGTTCATAAATGAACCCATGCCTGGGCGTTCTCAGGTGACTGGTTACTGCATAGGCCAGGACTATCAGCAGGATGCCCCCTATTGACATAGCCCATTCCAAAGGCAGGATAGTATAATAGTGTCTTACGGTAAATATCGCGGCGGCGATCGACGGCAGGCCCACCCATAAGAAAATACGGTCCTTTTTCCGCAGGCCATGATATACGTAAAAAAGAGGCGTGACCAGGGTAAGCGTCCAGAAAAGCCATCCCATAGGAACGCCCCCTCTAACATCCCGCGGCTGATCGAAAATAACAATGCTCATTTCCCGGACGACAAAATAATTACCGGTGAGGTAAAAACCTGCAAGCGCCGCCGTCTTTATAAAGGCCATGCAACCCCGGTAGTGCCGGTATCTCTCCTTTGAATAAAACAGTATACACCCGAAATAGAGGACGACGGAGACAGCCATTGCCAGGGCAGGGGCCATTATTTTACCCGTTGTGCCGAGCTCCGCGGCAATATTAATAAGAGTTCCCAGCAAAGCCGCAAAAGCGATCACCCCCATCAGGCGGTCTATAAATCGCAGACAACACCAGCAACTCAATAAGAGGATGATAAAAAACAGCCACGCATTACCGATATTGACGGCAATGGTCATGATGCCTCCAAGCACCAAACCGGCAGCCATCCCTCGCAAAGCATCATCCACGCCCGATCTGAAATGCTTCTTGTCATATACCAGGTATTCGAGAAGGCCATAAGCGCCCAGCCCCGAAAGGATCAATAGAGCGCCCACCGAGTGCTCTGTGGGACGAACGAGCAAAGTCAAAAGCCCCAAAGAGAAAGTCACGATAATGAATACCAGGATGAACAAACCAATACGGATATAAATATTGGGCGTGTAAAACAATGCCGGGTATGCCGATTCTATGCGTGCATCCTCTTCCTTCGTAATACAACTTCCCTCAAGCGCCTCCCTGGCCTGCTCCCGAACATAGTTATTGTCCAACCCGGTTCTGTTATAGGCTATCATCGGCTTTCATTTTTCTGTTAAGGATCATTAATACACGCACCACCCCGATGGCGGAAAGGATAAAGTACAGCATCCCCACATAAAAGGACCCCATCGTATAGCTTCCTATTTCATCCAGCAGCCGCACCGCGACATAGCTTAAGGCTATATAAGCGTAGAAAATGACGATCAGCAAAAAATAAAAGGAACGTCTTTTCATGGCCTGCCTGTAAAAAATAAAGGCCGCACTCATTACCCATAAAAACCAGAGCAGGTATATGGCGTCCTGGGTAAACAAGCCGGCAAGGCTGGATATAAAGACGATGTGCGCGCCGAAATTGGTATAGGTGAATTCAAAATGCTTTTTAAAATTCCTGCGTTCGCTCGCCAGCCCGGCCAGAAGCAGGAGTAATCCCAGGACCAGGCCCGTATAAACCAACCGCTCATCATGAAAGGCATTCTCTTTAAGTATCCGCATCGGGATTACCGCAATACCGACCCAGGCCGCCAGGTTAGTTATGGCAAGACTTAAAACCCCGATGTGATCGAAATAATAAGCGCAAATAAATAAGACGACCATGGGTATGAACGTTGCGAGTCCGTAAGCATTGCCGAAAAAAGCATATTGAAATTGCAGGTAGCCGATAAAGGTAATAAAGGTCAGGCAGCCGAGAAGCAGGATATAATCGAAGAATGAACCGGATGCAGGGACCTTCTCAATGGAGAACGGGTTCTTTTTGCGGATGCAGTAATAAAAGCAGCCGCCGGAAACAAGCGCTATAAAAAGTAGTACGAGCCGGTGCCCGATCGTCTCTATATTCTTATACACCAGGATGCCAAGTCCTCCGCTGAGGAGCAATACCCCCAGGTAGAGCAGGGTCTTCAGCTCCCAATGAAGGGAGAAAAGGCGCCTGTCTTCAACCGCTTCGACGTTCGCCAAAGAGGTATCCGCGATCAGCCCTTCGGCATGAAGTTTTTTAAAAATTGGCAGGTCCATACTACAATGTACACAATCGTTCTACGAGTTGACGGTTTCGAAATATTTTCGCTGATTTTACCCCTAAATTGATTATTTTAATGGATTATTATTGCACAAAGGACTAAACGGCTACAAATGAAAGGGCGAAGAATTTACCTGCTGCTGATTGGGGTATTCTTATTCACTTCCTTCCTCACTGCCCGGGCTCAGCAAAGCAAAACGGACTCACTGGCGTCTGTCATTGCCGCGTATCCCAAAAACGATACGGTCAAGGTCATCCTTATGACCAACCTTGCCAAGATGCTCGCTTACTCGGACCCGGCAAAAGCCCGGAACATCATGGACAATGCACTTTCCCTGGCTGAACAAATCCATTTTATAAATGGGATTTTGACTTGCTATAATATAAAAAGCAGTCTGTATATTATCCAGGGGAATCTGGCGGAAGCATCGCATGTCGGTGAGCAATACCTTCAATTGGCCCGTCAATATCATAACCAGCCGGCTTTAATAACCGCAGACGGGCTGATGGGCATCATTTACTCGCAAAACGGTAATTATTCCAGGGCGCTTGAATATTTGCTGAATGCCCTGAAAATATCCGAAACAATCGGCGATCAAACCAAGATCGCCGCCATAACCCAGAATATTGGCAACATATACAATGACCTGGAGGATTATGACAAAGCCATCGATTATTATAAAAAGAGCATCGCGATCACAAATACCATTGTTCCGCCAATGATCGTACCGCCCGCGCTGTATAACAATATCGGGTCGGTATTGATCCGTCAAATGAAATATACCAAGGCCATCGAATACCTGGAAAAAGGAGAATCGATCAGCCGTGAGACGAATAACCAGCGTTCACTGTCCGGGGCACTGAGCAATCTATCGGATGCCTATCATCACCTGGGGGACAATGAAAAGGCATTCGAGACTGGCAACCAGGCCCTGGTCATCAGCCGCAGGATCGGAGATAAACGGACAATGTCCGGCAGCCTGATGAATGTGGGCATTGCCATCAGCGAATTACCGGACCCCGCGTTGCAAGCGCGGAATATCGATCCCCGTGAACGTTTTTCAATAGCCGTCAGCAAGTTGGATAGCGCTTTGGCATTGGCTACATCGGTGGGAGACATCATGGCGAAAGACGAGGCTTACAAAGATTTGAGCGAAATATCCGAAAAGCAGAAAAACTACCCTTTAGCGATATCTTCTTTACGACTATATAGCCAGCTGCATGACACGATCGTTAACAATGACAATCAGAAAGAGATTACCCGAAAATTCATTCAGTACGAATTCGATAAGAAGGAAGCGGATTTTCAGATGGAACAGCAGATCACCGAAGGAAAACTGAAAGAAGAGAAATTGCTGTCTCATCAATCACAGCAGCAATTGAAGATCGAACAAACGGACCTGGCTTTGAGCAATAAAGACCGGGACCTTCAAAAGCTCAGTGTTCAAAAGGAGCAGGAAGATCTGTTAAAGGAAAAACAGGAAAAGAAAAATCTACAAATTTTATCCGACCAAAAAGATAAAATCCAGGTCCTTGAGATCGCCAACCAAAGGAGATTCCTTTATGGAATGATTGCAGGTCTGGTGCTGTTGTCTGTCATCGGGATACTGTTGTACCGGCAAGGCATCCACCGCAGAACAGCCAATGAAACGCTTACGTTTATCAATCGGCAGCTGGATGAAGCCAATAAGTTGAAAGCGCGGTTTTTCGGCTTGCTCAGCCATGATCTCAGAAGCCCCATCGCCAGGCTGATCGACTTTTTATACCTGCAGAAAGAAGCACCGGATCTGCTGACCGAAGAAACAGCTGCCCGACACCGACAGCATATTGTGCATGCAGCCGAAGACTTATTGGTTACGATTGAGGATTTGTTGTTATGGAGCAAAGGGCAAATGAATAATTTCCATCCGGAAATCAGGTCTGTTGAGGTTCATCTCTTGTTTTCCGAATTGCAGCGCTTGTACCCGGGAAATAGCCGGATAAAAATCGACTTTACGGAAGTGCAGCAGTTTGCGATACAAACGGACAAAGATTACCTCAATACTATCCTGAGGAACCTGACCTCCAATGCTATGAAAGCGTTAGAGGGTCAGGCCAACGGCCATATCATATGGAAGGCTTATGAATCGAAGGGAAACAAATTTTTGTCCATTACAGATAACGGGCCCGGCATTCCGAAAGCCCAACAAAAGATATTGTTTAACGATGATGCAGCTATTGGGACCAAAAATGGACTTGGCCTCAATTTCGTCAGGGATTTTGCCAATGCCATCCACTGCACCATCCAGGTAGATTCTGCCCCTGGCCTCGGTACTACCTTTATCCTGGGCTTGTAATGGCCTTTGTGCAGGAAGCATTGTTTCCCTGACTTTTAAAGAAAATCTCAAAAACAAAGCAACGGTCCTTCATTAAAAGCTGTCAACTTGGTATGCAGTTTTTAACAAACCCTATTCCACTGTAAATATTCACTTTAACGATGCAGCATTTTGAATAGGTTATATATTAACTATATAAAATATACGTATGAAAAATTACAAAATAGTTATTCTATTATTTATAGCTTTATCCGCGGTGGTATTTGCCTGTAATAAAAGCACTTCAGGATCGACAGCAACAACCAAACCCACACTGGTATTGTCGAAATCAGTCATTAAGATAGGAGAACCGCTGGTTGTAACCACGAAAGGCCAGGCTTCGG
>PLXD01000187.1 GCA_003151295.1 Chitinophagaceae bacterium
CCTTTGCATGTAGGAACCAATATCACCCAGTTCAAATGGAATGGAACGGATATGTATGGGTCAAGACTGGCAAACGGGGTATACCTATATCATGTGGTCACCAATCTCAACGGGCATTCACTGGATAAGTATCAGTCTGCAGGAGATAATACGAATATGTATTTCAATAATGGTTATGGTAAAATGTATCTGATGCGATGATGAACGGATATAATTTTATGGTCTGAACCCTTCTGCTACTGTTTTCCCGCGGGGGGTATAGGGGCAGGCGCTATCCTGGCTCTTTGGAGGGAGGTTGTCCGGGGATTTTGGTGTGAATGTCGGAGTAAGGTTGTCCGGGGCGGTTGGAGATAATTTGTTCCCCGTAAGGTCAATCGACAGGGTTTCACATTCCAATGGTTCAAAAGCATCTTTCACGATGCCTGAAGGGCATACGAGTTCCCGTGGGTTGAAAAAGTAAACAAACCGGTAAGCGGAATAGCCGATAAGGGTGGCCAGCAAGATCCCTGTCATTCCAAGATATAAGCGTGAGGTTAAGCGATCCGTGCCTGCTCTTCGGGTCGTTCCCATCCAGGGTTGTACCAGTACGTAAAACAATGGTATGAGGAAGGCTATACCGAACCTGGGATCGGGTGCGGTCAAAAGCCATAAAAGACTGCCAGCGAAAGCCCCACAAAAAACAACTGCATATTTCCCTTTTTGCAAAACAGGATGTTTCTTCCCAGTAAAAAAAACAAATACAGGAACTAATACCACGCTTGCCAGGATGATGCCGATCAACCATTGATTGATCCAGCCGATGTGTCCCCACCATTCGGGCATCCATTGGCTAAAAGGGATATAGGACTGGGTAAGAGATTTTTCCAGGTTAGTGGGTAGCCTGGCATAGATAGAGATATAGTGTTTAAAATCCCTGACTGCCGGGGCCGGCATTTTCCAGTCTGCGGTAAAGATATCGGGGATCGTTGAAGGATATAAGAGATAGCCGGAGCTTATATAGTTTCTACCGAGCAGGGACAACAGGAGGAGGAGGCCTGTGAATAAACCCAGCAGGCAAAGCCTTTTGTAACGCCGTTTGATAGCGTCTGCCATGATGAACAGAGGCAGGACCAGCAAGGCGATGGCGGAGAGCTTAATGAGAAGGGCGGTACAGCAATAGAGCAGGGAAAGCCATGAATAAAGGGTCCGGGAGCTGGCTGAAGAGGTAGAGGAGGGGGAAGAAATGGATAAGGAAGAACGCATAAAAACATAAAAGGCTGCTCCGCCATACAGGAATACAATGAAATCGGGGCTGGCGGAGGCTGCTGTAAGCCTGACCGATGTCCAGTTTATGAAGGTGTAAGCCAGGATGGCGAGCCATAGCCACGCTTTATGGGCATCTCCTTTATCGATGCGNNGGACCGGAGTGGAATTTAAAAATCGCCAGCGAAGCAAACCAAAGGCTTTGAAGACCTAATTCAGGACGGATATTGGCGATTCCGGGGACCACTTTATATTTTTCGAACAGTAATATAGAGCGGGCATGATAAAAGAGGGTATCCGGATGTACAATCCAATGGGAGCTGATTACGAGGGTCATGAGGATGGAGCAGGCCAATAAAAGACGGCCGGTTATGGAGAGGCCTGTGAAAGCGTCCTTTACCTGTTGCCTAAGGTTTTGGCGGTTTTTTTTGTATCCGCACCAGGCCAGGGCCAGTATTAAAATCAAGGCTTGGATCCCTTCCTGCAGGGGCATCTTCAGGGAAAGATAAAGAGCCAGGGTCCCGGTTACGGAAAGGCCGGCCAGGCAAATAAAGGGTAGTTCCAAGGCGGAAAGGAGCCCGGTAGCAGGGAGAAACGAACTATCTGAATGGGAGTTAGTATGGGCGGGGCGGAGGGCAAGCAATCTTACGGATAGGGTCAGCAGCATATTTCCCCAGGCGAGGCAGATGAAAGAAATATAGATCCAGGCTACCAGGTTGATAAGCATGATTATTTTTTTATCCTTTATTCGAATTTATATTCTCCGCCGGCTTGTTCAGTGTGCTCTTCCTTGCCCAGTCTGAAGCCATCCCGGATATTTTTCCCCCTTGCCCGTAAAAGCGGATTGAGTTTGTAGAGACAGGGAAGATCCAGATCATAGCAGCGTGGGTTCCAGTTGTTCAGTACTTTATCGGGTATCTGTAACCTGATTCCATCCACTACGATTGTTTGTGCGGTGGGAACGGGCAACGGACGGGGTACCCACCAATTCCTGTATTCCGGGTCAGCGACCGTTTTGCGAACGGAATATAGAAAAACACAGGCAGCCAGTAACGATAGAAGAATGGTGGCCGGACGCCCTTGCAGGCGTGTGAATGAGGTAGCAGGAAAAAGCAATATAAAAGAAAATATGCCGGCCAGCAGGGGGCCGTATGCAAACCTGGGATCGGGCGCCGTCAAGAGCCAAAAAACCAGTTGTAGCAGCATCGTGATCATGAATAGGGTATAGGATGGCGTATAGGCATGGCCCCATTTTTTCCAGCATGCCAGGACTCCGAGCCAGCAAACGAGCGAAACATCGGTAAGTATTTTATCATATCGGTAAAGATGTTCATGCCATACGCTTATCCAGGCCGGGAAGGGGGATTGGTTAACGAGCCGGATAGAGCCATTGGACCGGTTGTAGTATTTGATATATTCCGATATTTCCACGACCAGCGGCCTGCTGACCTTCCAGTCAAAGGAGAAGGGGTCAAGTTGGTAGGCAGGAAATAGCGGATAGCCCGACAGAATAGTATTTCGGGCGATAAATGGAACGAGCAGGAAAGCCCCCATTGCTGCATAGGTAAATAGCGGGGCTGTTCTTAACCCTTTTTGTTCGGCCAGGTTTTCCCGGTTTTGCAGGCTATCCCGTTTTTGATGTCTGTAAACCAGGATGAGTGAAATAAATGCGAATACAAGCAAGGGTGCATTCATCATTCTTACCGTGCATAAAAAAAAGGGCCATATTATCCATTCCGACCGGAACGCCGGCTTTCCGGAAGCTGCGTACTCGACGAACAGGACCAGGATACAGCAGGTGGTAATAAAATCATAATTGGCCGTAGCTGCATTGCCTCTTATCATCGGCCATGATGCAAGACCAATTATAAGGAGGAAGATGCAGGCAACCCCGGTTTTCATGGATCTTACCGGACTGTTTTTGGAGAAAGCCGAAGAACTCTTATCCAGCAGGTAATGACAGAGCCAGCAGGAGAGCAGTCCGTTCAGGGCCAGGTAATGATCTATGCCTTTCACTTTTGGCGATAGGAGTCCGATGGAAATAAACCAGGAAGAATTGAAACCAAAACGGAGATGAAGATTGGCAATCCCCGGAACCGTACCGTATTGCTGAATCCACTTTACCATCTGGATATGGTAACTTTCCGTGTCATCCATTATCGTTGGGCCTGCATTCAGGACCAATATCATGAACAGTAACACGCCAAGGCATAAGAAAAAGGACAGGGGACGGCCGGCGGCGGCCAGGCGGAAAACAGGCTTGAAGAAACCGGGAAAACTTTTCCGGTATAGCAGGGTAAATAGCAACAATATCAATAAAGTCAGCGATAGTGCATATTTATCGAGCGGAATGAAGAGTACGAGCCATTGCCCGATGCCCGTGAGCAGGATCAATCCGGAGAGCAGGTAACTGATTACCGGCCTTTCGGGCCTGGCGCAAGGCGGGGTATTTTTGTTGATAAAGGGAAAGGATGGAACCACCTGATAGAACAACCATCCCGCCCACAGGCAGACTGAGGAGGCCAGAACATAGATCAATATCAGGTATATCATGCAGTTGGATCGGTTTATCAAGGTCTCTGTTCACTGATAAAGAACCTTTTTAATTTCAAAAAATGGATTTCTATACAATAATAGCTAATAAGCGCTAATATCACGGACAAAGCCGTTGATACGAATGCAGCCAGCAGGGAAGCGGTAAAGGATGAGAGCCCGTATAGGTTTGACCAGGAAGGCGTTTTCGATTCAAACAGCATGTAGACGGGCCAATGAAAAATGTATAATCCATAGGATATTTTTCCAAAGAATCTGAGGATCGTATTATTGAAAATTTTGAATAAAAAAGACTTCTCCTGCAGGCTGGAGTTTACGATGCTTACCCAGAAAAGCCCTATGAGCGGGTAGAAGCAACAGACGAAATAAGGGAGCCGGGCATTAAAAATTAACTTAATAGCCGGTAATACCAGCAAGATGGATATTGCAAGGAGCACTCCCATTAACTTGTCCGGGAACCTGATCCGGTATCCGGCTTTAAATCTTACTGCCGCCAGTATACTTCCAGCACATAAACTATCGATCCTTGTAAATTTATACATGGTTTCATAAGGCAGCGTCTCTATGTGCAATAGCCAAACCACTATCCTGATTGCCAGCAGTCCGGTCAATATGCAGAGTAGCAGCGTGATCAGCTTTTGCGGGATTTTTACCATCAGGATGATCCATGGCCAGATCAGGTAGAATTGTTCTTCCGTACCAATTGACCAGGCCTGGGCGGTAAAAGGAACCTGAGGAAAAGCGACCATGGCCAGGTTGGGTAGGAAAAAGAGGAAGAGCAGAAATTTTTGCCAATACGCGGTTTTCAAAACGTTCTCGAGTCCGCTAGCCTGCACGCAGTAAGGCAGCACAAAAAAACCGAGCAGAACGATGAGGTAATAGAGGGGCCAGATGCGGAGAATCCTTCGTGTATAAAATTTGCGGATATTGATGTCGCCGGTCACTTTGTCTTCCTGAAGAAGCAGGAAGGTGATGAGAAATCCGCTGAGGACAAAGAAAAGGCTCACGCCGTAATCCCCCGATTTTCCGATCCAGGTCACAGCATCGAGGTTGGCCAGGTTCTCGTCTTTCTTGAGCTGTTCGATGTGTGAGACCATCACCAGTGCGGCTGCGGCAAAGCGCAGGCCGTTGAGGCCAGGGAAATACAATCTGCCTGGATTTGCTCGGCTCATTGAAATGTATAAATGTTTAGTCTGGCTTCCGGGTAACTGATCAGCAACCTGGTTCTGCCTGGCATCAGTGAGTCAGGGTTGGGATACTTTCCCCATGCAAAGATATATTTCACGTTGAATTTTTCGAATATCGCCGAGGGATCTGCCTGACCCTTGTTGGTTGTAGTTTGAATTCCCAGGTACTTTTTTCCGCTCAGATAGCATACCAGGCTGCTGTAATCGTAACTGTACTGCAGGTCACTCGACAAAGAGGCAACCCTGCCGGGGCCCGGTTCGAGGGTCGCGAAGGCTTTCCCTGCTTTCCAATTGGCGGTTCCATCGTTCAGGCAAGGTTTGATATCCGTCCAGCTTTGATAGCTGACAAGAAGCAAAAAGGCTGCCGCAAAAGCAAAAGCGATAAGCTTTTTTATTCCAGCCAGGCGAAGAGCCAGATCGGCAGCCAGAATAAGGATCACCAGGTCATTGAGCCAGACGTAGCGGTGATTGACCAGAACGAGTATGTAGATTGTTGAAAGCAGAACCGGGAAGAGCAGGTGAATCAGGTTTTGACTAAAAAAATCAAGCGCTTGTTTCCATCGGAACAAGAGCAGGGTGATCCATCCAAGGATCAGAATTGTTCCGGGATCGGCACCGAAGTTATAACTCTGAATGCTGCGGATGTTTTTCCAGATCACCCG
>PLXD01000162.1 GCA_003151295.1 Chitinophagaceae bacterium
CCTCCGTCGAACACGATCTCGGTCTGAGAGCCCACTGTATTGCAATAGAACATCGGTAACCGGTACTTCAGCACATTTTGCCGGATCACTTCTTTGCGAACCTCCTGCTGGTCATAATCGAAGGGAGAGGCGGAGATATTGATCATACAATCGGGCTGCTGACCGATCAGTTTGTCCATGGGGCACACACGATACAAAGGATTGTCCCCCAGGTTCCAGATATCTTCACAGATCGTAAGGGCGATCTTTATCCCTTTAAAAGGAAGGACTTTCCAGTCAGTGCCTGGCTCAAAATAACGGTATTCGTCGAACACATCATAGGTGGGGNNCTTTTTCATAGAGCAGCCACGCGGCATTGTGCAGGTCTTTTCCTTCCGGCTGGGAGTTATGGGCGGGTGCCCCCACGATCACGCCTATGGTGTCGGTTTCCTGACGAATGCGGTCGATCGCAGCATAAGACTCCCTGATAAAATCTTCAAATTCCAGGAAATCCCGGGGAGGATACCCGCAAACGGACAATTCGGAAAAGACCACCAGATCGGCTCCGGCCTGTTTAGCCTGCCCGATGGCTTCCAGGATCTTGCGAAGGTTCTCCTCAATNNGGGCTAAAGCGATCTTCATCGTACGAAGATAAGACGTTATACTATTTCTTATTTATTGTCGTTAATTCGCATACTATATGCGCGCGGGGGTATCCTTGTTTTTAAAAGACTGACCATGTTCCTGTTCGCGCTTAATAATTAGTGTTTTATGAAACGTTTCCATTGTTTTTTTCATGGCTCTTCCCGTTATCTGTGTGCAGGTCTTTTAATCCTGTTAACCGGATTATTTGCCTGCGGGCATCGGAAAAACTCACCGGATGTATCCGGAATACCGGTTGACGTTCATATTGAAAGGTTTGATACGGCATTTTTTACATTGGATTCTACCAATATCCTGCCCGGGCTATCCCGTCTGGAACGTGAATACCCATGGTTTATAAACGATTTCCTGGCCAATATCCTGGAAGCGGGGCCGTTGAACGATACGAACAAGGGCGCGCCGATCGTCGCCAGGCAATTCCTGGTCAGCTATTTACCGGTCAGGGATTCCATCGAAAAAAGATTTGTCCGGTTAAACTGGCTGGAAAAAGAACTGAAGACCGGCCTTCAGCATGTGAAATACTATTTTCCCGATTACCCTTTGCCCAGGAGATTCGTTGCTTATATCGGGCCTTTCGATGCACCCGGCGTAGCCATCACCCAGGAAGGGCTGGCCATCGGGCTGCAATTGTATGCCGGTCGGCATTTCTCTTTTTATAATACTTCCCAGGGGCAGGACATGTATCCGCTATATATATCCAGGAGGTTTGAACCCGCTTATATCAAGGTGACCTGCATGGATGCGATCGCGGAAGATCTTTTCCCCGACAAAAGCGCTGGCAGACCTCTGGTGGAGCAAATGATCGAAAAAGGCAAATACTGGTGGCTTGAGGACCGGTTTCTTCCCGATGTACCGGATAGTTTAAAAACCGGCTTCACCCAAAAACAGTTGGACTGGTGCCAGGCCAACGAAGAGGCGATCTGGGGTTCGTTCCTGCAGAACACCGACCTGTTCACGGTTGATCCCGATCTTATCAAGAATTATATCGGCGAGGCTCCAAACACGCAGGGAATGCCGGATTCCTCGCCCGGAAATATCGGTCAATGGGTGGGCTGGCAGATCGTAAAAAAATATATGGAGAAAAACCCCGGCATCTCAGTGGAGCAGCTCATGAAGACTCCCGCCCCTAAGATATTTGAAGATGCCAAATACAAGCCGAAATAGTAACACGAAGCGAAACGCGAATAGCAACGCGAATGGACGCGAATAGGGTCGTTGCAAGAATAATTTTATGCCGGCTGCCGCGCGCTTAACTTACCCGCCGGCATCGGCTTCCTGCCCAGTTGTCTCATCATCTTGAAGTGGGAGGCAATGGCTTTTGTCATGGTGGGGAATTCGTTATAGAGGATACCGAATTGCTGGCAGGTGTCTTTTACTATGTTTCTGATGGCCGGGTAATGCACATGGCTGATCCGCGGAAATAAATGGTGTTCGACCTGGTAATTCAAGCCCCCGACATACCAGGAGATAAGCTTGTTCTTCGGCGCAAAATTGGCCGTTGTCTTTACCTGGTGAATGGCCCACTCTTCTTCGATCTTCTTGGTGTCATTCACCCCGACATATTCGAATTCCACATGTTCTACCACGTGAGCCAGTTGGAATACGAGCGCCAACACCAGTCCCATGGTCAGGTGCATGAAGGCAAACCCTACAGCCCAAGCCTTCCATCCTACACAGAGAATGGGTATGACTACATAAAAAGCGGCATAGAGGATCTTGCTGAGCCAGAAAACGACATGTTCCATTCTATTCATCTTCTGCAAAGGGGTAGAAACGATCCGACGTTTAAAATATTTATTGAAATCCATCATCAGGACCCAGGCAAANNAGGCAAAAGAAGAAATCGCATAGACCAGGACGACATAGATATGTTGAAAACGATGTGCCGGAACCCATTTTTGCGTATTACACTGACGCATTAGCGGGCTTTTGGCAATATCATCATCAATACCATCCACATTCGTATAGGTGTGATGAATAATATTGTGCTTGAATTTCCAAATGAAGGCGTTTCCCCCTAATGCATTGAGGCTCAATCCCATTAAATCATTTACCCATCCCTTTTCGGAATAACTGCCATGGCAGGCATCGTGCATCACGTTGAATCCTATGCTAGCCAGGATAAAACCCAGTAGAGCGCAGAGACTTATTCCCAAGGCAACCGGCATCGAAAAAACGAGGAGGCTGACATAAATAATAAGAGCAGAAGGGATGAGGACACCTGACTTGGCGTATAACTTCCAATTTCCGGTCTTTTTCAACTGCTTGCTGGCGAAATATTGATCAACAGAGGCTTTCAAGCTGCTGTAGAAGGCGCTATTCCTGCTATTGAATGTGATTTTGGCCATGTTGAACGTAAGGTAAATCAGTTTAATAAGATACGGAAATCAAATCAAATAATTAAGGATTATTTATCATAGGAGATCGGTCGACCCCGGGAAGCGTTTACCGGGAGGTGATCCGGGATTTTAACAATTCCCGGGCGGTCTGAATGTCCGTGATATCTTTAAAAGAATCTTTGGGTATCAAGAAGAAGGAACGGGAATCAAAATAGAGGTGAAAAAAATAGACGGTTTCTTTAAAATTGCTGAAGCTATTCCATAGCCATACCTGGCTGCCTTTTCTTGTTTGTAAGACNNCCTGAAAAGTATGTGATTTCCGATAGATGCTAAGGGGCAATAATCGCCGGACGGATATCCACAACAGGAACCAGAGCAGGGAAAAGACCAGGAAAGAAAGGGACTGGATCTTCTTAAAATAAAATAATACGGCTGAAAGGATTGCAAATACATTGATCAGGATGAACATGATCCTGATTTCCGGTCTGCCAAAAAAATGACTGCGTAATCCGTCGAGTACCTGGTTCTTATTATATCCGAATTTTACGATCATGCATGCTTATTATAGTCGTAAAAATAAGGATAAAAGACATTGTGAACGTAAACTAAAAGAAGAGGAGACCGGATGCAAATAAAAACAAAACGCTGTCCCGAAAATCCGGAACAGCGTTAAAAAAAGTGAATAGGTTTTGTCTACCTCATATCTCTACAATGATTGTAATGATGATTGGCGGCTTCAGACGGTGTAACACTCCTGCTACAGGAGGACAAAAAAGAAACAATTAGCAATAGGGCGAGGATTTTTTTCATGTCTTTCATTTTAGGTATTGTCAGATTTATATAACGAAAATAAAGGCTTAAAATTATGTAAGGGTATTTTCTAAAATCGTAAGTGCTTTATTTTCAATGAAAATATACAGTCTATATCACAAAAATCATACTCATTTTCCAGGCATGACCCATTCGATGAGACAAAATAAAAAAACCAGCCCATAGAAATGGGCCGGTCAATGTTTATGATAAGTACCGTCCTAGACAATTTATTATTCCCTCCTTGCGGGAGTCCCCCCTAACTAACTACATCCCATGCTATTGCCGCAATTCAGGCATTTATAACAGGTTCCGCTCCGGATGGTAATATGCCCGCAGGTATTACAGGCCGGCGCATCGCTTTGCATGCTTTTCGCCGCCGCATTGACGGCATTCAGGCCGTTGTCTGTCTTGGCCGCAAAACTTGCCTTCTGCATTTTCTGGGGGTGCGATGAAGGGGCAGTCGTGCCTGTGGAGGCTTTCGCGACGATCCTTACATCGCTCAGCTCGGGTGATTTTTTGTCATACTCGGGGGAGGCGGGTATTTCATCCCAGTCATTGGTTCCTGTATTGGCCAGTTCCGGTTTATCCAGGACATGCACCAGGTCCGTTCTGCCCAGGTATTCATAGGCCAGCGCCCGGAAGATAAAATCCACGATAGAGGTAGTGCTTTTGATATTCGGATGATCCACCATTCCGGATGGTTCAAACCGTGTGAAGACAAATTTTTCGACAAACTCTTCCAGCGGCACGCCATATTGAAGGCCGATCGAGATAGCGATGGCAAAACAATTCGACATGCTGCGCATCGTTGCGCCTTCCTTGGCCATATCAATAAAGATCTCACCCACCGTCCCATCGTTGTATTCGCCGGTACGCAGGAAAATGGTCTGGCCGTTTATCTTGGCTTTTTGTGTGAAGCCGCGGCGTTTGGCAGGCAGAGTTCTCCGTTCAACGATCGTTGCCAGGGCGCGTTTCAATTTGGTATCCGGTGAAGCCTGCACTCTTTTCTGTACTTCTTCGAGCAGTTCCTGTACGGTGAGTTTGCCGAGATCCACAATATTCGATTCGGCGGCTGCGGCTGCAGCGGCGGCTTCCTGGCTGGCGGTGGCCTCTTTTTCGGCTTCGCCCGTTTTCTTTTTCTTGTCGGATTTATTGCTCAGGGGCTGGGATAGTTTGGAGCCGTCCCGGTATAGAGCGCAGGCCTTCAACCCCAATTGCCAACTCAGCATATAAGAATCTGCGATCTCTTCGACAGTCGCCTCATTCGGGAGGTTGATCGTCTTTGAGATGGCTCCGCTGATAAAGGGCTGGGTGGCTCCCATCATACGGATATGCCCATGCGCGTGAATATAGCGCTGCCCGATCTTTCCGCATTTATTGGCGCAGTCGAATACAGGCAGGTGTTCTTCTTTTAAGAAGGGAGCTCCTTCGACGGTCATGGTACCGCAGACAAAATTATTAGCCGCTTCTATTTCCGCATCAGCGAACCCGAGGGCTTCGAGCAGGCTCCATTCGAAATTGAAGTATTGTGCGGGCTTAAATCCGAGGCGTTGAAGGCATTCCTCTCCAAGCGTATATACGTTAAAGACGAAGCCGATCTCAAAGGCAGACCCAACGGCGGCATCGAGCTTTTTGATCTCGTCCGCGATGAATCCTTTTTCGCTCAGTGTCTGATGATTGATGGCGGGGGCGCCGGCAAAGGTCCCGGAACCCACTGCATATTTAATGATCGTATCGATCTGTTTGGCGTTATAGTGCAGGTTCTTTAATGCAGCCGGAACCGATTGATTGATGATCTTGAAATAGCCACCACCGGATAATTTCTTAAATTTTACCAGGGCGAAATCGGGCTCGACCC
>PLXD01000252.1 GCA_003151295.1 Chitinophagaceae bacterium
GGACATCATAGACAAACTGGGGCTAAAGCAGCCTGCCGTCTTTCGTCAATCTTTTGAAAGGCCCAAGCTTTCTTATAGTGTTTTCGGTATGGAGGGGATGAATGAGAATCATTCTTCGGATGGCAGTGAGATCAGATTGAGTAAGATGGATAAGATCAGGGAGGACCTGCAGAAGGTGCCGGGCAGCAGTATTGTCTATTGCAGTACCCGCAGGGGTGCGGAACGCATCAGCGATGCCTTGCAGGAGCAGGGTATTGCGGCTTCCTGTTACCATGCGGGTCTTAGCCAGGAGCAAAGATCGGAGCGGCAACAGGCCTGGATGAAGGACGATCTTCGGGTAATGGCCTGTACCAATGCTTTCGGGATGGGCATCGACAAGGCTGGTGTGAGAACAGTGATCCATGCCGATGTGCCGGATAGTGTAGAAAGTTATTACCAGGAGGCAGGTCGTGCTGGAAGGGATAGCAAAAAAGCATACGCGGTACTGTTATATGGTGAAGAAGAGCTGGAATACCTGGTATCCTTACCTGATATCCGCTACCGNNGATGAACTACCTGCAGATCCCTGCTTCCAGCGGGTCCGGGCGGTATTGTGAATTCGACCTGTCGGCCTTTTGTAAAGCTTTCCGGCTCGACCGGCAGGCCGTATCGGCTACGCTGAAAACGCTGGAGCAGGAGGACCTGTTGGCTTACCTGGAGCAACCCTTCCTGCCTGCAAGGGTTCAACTCCTCGCTGGCAGGCGCACGCTTACCGCTTTTGAAACGGATCATCCGGGGCTGAAACCGGCCATCGAGGTCCTGTTGAGGACCTATGAGGGTGTTGTGGACCGGCCGGTCGTGATATATGAGCGTCAACTGGCCGCTCTCTTGAAAAAAGACAGCGGGAAAGTGGAAGAGGATCTGATACGGCTTCATGGTGCCCGCGTGATTGAATATACGCCGATAAAGAGGGAGCCTCTTATCTATTTTTTACGTGACCGGGTAACTGCGGAGGACTTGTATATCGATCCTATCGCTTATCGAAAGAGAAAGGAGCAATATGCCGCCCGCATTGGTAAGATGCTGGAATACCTGAGATTGCCGGGGGGGTGTCGGAGCCGGTTCCTGGCTGCCTATTTCGGGGATGAAAAAGCGGGAGACTGTGGGATTTGCGATAATTGTTTACGAAGGAAAAAGAGTAAGGCAGCCGGAACAACCGGTTATACCGTGTGAATGGTATTTTTACACTTTTTCCGCAAGTAATTGTTTGACCAGATCTTCCAGTTCCTTGATTCTTTTCTCCAGTTCCGGCAGATTGCGGCTTATGGCCTGACTGCGTAATGCACTCGTATAGTCGAAAGCCGGGCTCCCGGTGACCGCCGTGTTAGGTTTTTTAATGGATTTGCTGACCCCGCTCTGGGCATTGATCTTTGATCCGTCGGCGATCTGTATATGCCCTACGATGCCGGCCTGTCCGCCGATCATGACGCGGCTGCCGATCTTGGTGCTGCCACTCACGCCGGCCTGAGCGGCGATCACCGTATGGTCACCTATTTCCACATTATGGGCGATCTGGATCAGGTTGTCGAGCTTCGCTCCCGAGCGGATCAGGGTAGACCCGATGGTCGCCCTGTCGATCGTAGCATTGGCCCCGATCTCTACCTGGTCTTCCACCACCACATTCCCTATCTGCGGTACTTTCTTGAAGGTGCCGTCGGCCTGCGGGGCGAAGCCAAACCCATCGCTGCCGATCACGGACCCGGCATGAATGATGACTCGGGCGCCGATCACGCAGTCGTGGTATACTTTTACGCCGGGATGCAGCACCGAATAATCTCCGATCTTCACATTATTTCCTACATAGACCTGCGGATGGATCTTCACATGATTGCCGATCACCACGTTCTCACCCAGATAGGCAAAGGCTCCCAAAAAGACTTTATCGCCCAGCGTGGCGGATGGGGAAATGAAGGCTGGCTCCTGAATGCCGGTCAGCTGTTGGGATACGATTTCCTGGTATTTTGACAACAGGGTAGCGAAGGCTGTATAGGCATCCGGCACACGGATCAGCGTAGCATCGACGGTCTGCCGGAGCGCCAGGCTCTCATTGACGATGATGATCGATGCGGTTGTGGTATACAAGTGTTCTTCATATTTGGGATTGGCGAGGAAAGCAAGTTGTCCTTTTTGGGCTTCTTCGATCTTGCCGAAGGATCCAACGGCCGTATCCGGGTTGCCTTCTACCTTACCATTTATGATGAGCGCTATTTGTGTGGCTGTGAATTGCATACTTATTTTTTGTTAATCTTCAGGTTTCAGGTAGCAAATATAAAATTTTTTCACAGGGCTGGACAAGGTTTGGTGAATTAAGGCATTATCGACCCTTGATATATCCCTGATATGCATGTCCTTAAACAATATATTGATACGTTCGTCGGAGGGATCGTAGGTGGTATTGGTCGTCTCTCCCGTGAACACAAAATAGTTTGTTTCTTCCTTCGTGAGGGACAATTGCCTGGCCACTCTTTCCTTGTGGACGTTGACCTCATCCTCTGTGAATGGGGTTGCCTGTAACCTGACTTTCAGGAGACGACGATCGATCAGCGATCTGCAGAGTCCCGAAAGTACCTTATCGGGGTGAAAGATCCAGTTCTTGATGGTGCCCATCAGGTCACAGTCATCCAGCATGCAGAATTTATCGAGGTGTTCCTCTATGGAAATATCTCCGGGAGGAGCTTTCAGAAAGAAGTCCAGGGTAGGGGATGAGGCGGGCGCCGGTTGCCCTTTCCCGATAAGTTCCTTAGCCCGTTCCACTATTTTGATCAGAGTCTTTTCGGCGCTCAGCACCGTCTTATGCAGGTAGACCTGCCAATACATGAGCCGGCGTGATACCAGGAATTTTTCTATGGAATAGATCGCTTTCTCCTCCACCATAAGTTCTCCTTGATATACGGTCAGCATTTTCAGGATGCGGTCGTAGCCTATCACGCCTTCCGAGACGCCGGTGAAGAAACTGTCCCGCGTCAGGTAATCCATCCTGTCCACATCCAACTGACCCGATATCAGTTGGTGAAGGAATTTTTTCTCGTGGGTGTTGGTAAAGATCCTGATCGCTGTTTCCAGCTGTCCATTGAATTCCTTGTTTAGCACCCGCATGATGAGGATGGAAATGGCTTCGTGTTCCATATTCCTGATCAACCTGTTCTCCAGTGCATGCGAAAAAGGACCATGTCCCACATCGTGTAAGAGGATGGCGATCTTTGCACCCAACTCTTCTTCCGGGCTGATAGGAATGCCTTTGTTTTTCAACTCTCCCAGGGCATTGCACATTAGGTGGTAGGCGCCCAGGGAATGATGCAGGCGGGTNNGTACGGCCCCCGGATAGACCAGGTGGGCAAAAGCCATCTGGTGGATACGGCGCAGTCGCTGATAATAAGGATGGGCAATGACCCGGAGCAAAAGGGGGTCGTCCAGGGTGATAAAGCCATAAACCGGATCATTGATTATTTTTCGTGTTTGTATGGTCATCCGGTTGGTTTTTGTTAAATAAACGCCATAAAAGCGCCTGCAAATCTACAAATGCGGGGGGATAAATTAAATTTGGTTCAGCGTTTGTTACAGTAAGGGTCTAAAATAGTTAAAAAAATATGCCATTAGGAAAAATACTTTGGGTGGACGATGAAATTGAAAGCCTCCGTTCGCAGATTTTATTCCTGGAAAATAAGGGATATGAAGTAAGTGCATTGACCAACGGTTTCGATGCTATCGATTTTGTAAGGGACAATATTATCGATGTGGTATTGATGGATGAGTCGATGCCCGGCATCACTGGCTTGGAAACCCTTGCCAAGATCAAGGAAGTGAACCAGCAAATACCGGTCGTGCTTATCACGAAGAACGAGACGGAAAACCTGATGGATGAGGCCATCGGGAGTCAGATCACCGATTACCTCATTAAACCCGTCAATCCCAACCAGGTATTACTAAGCCTGAAGAAAATTATCGACAATAGAAGGTTGGTTGCCGAAAAGACGACTACGGCCTATCAACAGCAATTCCGTAATCTTTTCACGGCGCTTAACAGCAATCCCGATCACAATGAGTGGATGGAGATCTATAAAAAGCTGGTCTATTGGGAATTGGAGATGGAGAAAAGCGACAGTCCGGAAATGCGCGAGGTGCTGCAATCGCAAAAGCAGGAAGCCAATACCGAATTCTTTAAATTCGTTTCGAAGAATTATGCTCATTGGGTCAATCCGAAATCGGATGATGCCCCCATTATGTCCCACACGCTTTTCCAATTCAAAGTGCTTCCGCATGTCGAAAAGGGGGTTCCTACTTTTTTCCTTTTACTGGATAACCTGCGCGTGGACCAGTGGAAAGCGATCCAGCCGATCTTTGCGGAAAGTTTCCGTATCCTGGAGGAAGATAGCATCTATANNTCATCCTGCCCACCGCAACCCAGTATAGCCGGAATGCTATTTTTTCGGGCCTGATGCCGATCGATATAGAAAAGCAATTCAAGGCCCAATGGAAGAACGATGAAGACGAGGGTGGCAAGAACCTGTATGAGGAAGAATTTTTTCGGGCTCAGCTTAAGCGGCTGAAAAGGGAGGATCTGAAGTTCTCTTATACAAAAGTCCTCAACTACCAGGCCGGCCAGGACCTGGTAAACAATATACATAACCTGCTCAATAACGATATTAATATCATTGTGTACAATTTCGTGGATATGCTTAGTCATGCGCGCACGGAGATGGAAGTTCTATAGGAACTGGCCAGTGATGATATGAGTTATCGCAGTATCACGGCCAGTTGGTTCGAGCATTCCCCCCTTCACCAGGCCCTGAAAAAGGTCGCCGACAAAAAGATCAACCTGATCCTGGCCACCGATCATGGCAGTGTGCGGGTGAAAACACCCTATAAAGTGATCGGGGATAAACAAACGACCACCAACCTGCGTTATAAGCACGGAAGGAACCTGAATTATGAGGCCAAGGAAGTATTGGCTTTCCGCGATCCCAAGGAGGCCAGTCTGCCGGTACCCACTGTGAACTCATCGTTTATCTTCGCTAAGGGGGATGGATTTTTGTGTTATCCCAATAATTATAATTATTACGTGAATTACTATCGCAATACCTTCCAGCACGGGGGTGTGAGCATGGAGGAGATGATCGTACCGGTGATAAAAATGACATCAAAAGCCTCCCCCTGAACTGCTTCCATAACCTAAATTGGGCACTATCCACAATCGTCGGGTGTACTGTGGATAAAATAGACTGAACCCCTCTCACTACCGCGCTACTATGCACTAACTTCGCGGGATACTAAATTCCCCCTCCAACCNNTACTCAAGCGTCACTTGATAAGATTGAAAAAATACTGGACGAAGCCGAATATATAATTCGTTACGAAAGAGGTACTTTCCAAAGCGGGTATTGCATCCTGGAACAAAGGAAGGTGGTGGTGCTGAATAAGTTCCTCCAGATGGAGGGTCGTATCAATACCCTTATCGATATCATTCCGCAACTGAAAATTTCCCCTGATCTGCTGACGCCCGAAGCAAAAAAGGTGTACAATGAGGTAATGACCATTCATCATTCAGTTGACGAATCAACTGACCCTCAATCAACCGATCAATAGAACATTCCAATGAGCTATCCCGCGCTTACAATAACTTTCCTGGGTACCGGCACCAGCGGCGGTGTCCCAATGATTGCCTGCGATTGTGAGGTATGCTCGTCTGCAGACAGTAAGGACAAGAGATTCCGATCCAGCATTCTTGTAGAATCTGCCAATACGACCCTGGTGATCGATACCACGCCTGATTTTCGTTCCCAGATGTTGCGGGCCGGCGTAAGGAAGCTGGATGCGGTCCTTTTCACACACCCACATAAAGACCATCTGGCCGGGCTGGACGATGTCAAGGCGTATAATTTCTTCCTGCAGCGGCCCATGAATGTCTATGCCAATGAAATGACACAGCAGGTCA
>PLXD01000329.1 GCA_003151295.1 Chitinophagaceae bacterium
TGTTAAGTTTGCTGGCCTTAATAGTAGACGGGCTCCTTGCCCTGGTATTCTTAATAATCTCGGCACTTCTTATTATAAGTAAAAGCGATCTTTATTAATCAATATATTTTTATGGAATCTCCTGTTGCAGCTTCTTTTACGCGTTTGGTAGGAATTATGGATGAGTTGAGGGAGAAGTGCCCCTGGGATCGAAAGCAGACCATTCAGAGCTTGCGGACCCTGACCATTGAAGAATTGTATGAACTCGCCGATGCGATCACTGACGGCGACTGGAAGGGGATCCGGGAGGAATTGGGCGACCTGCTCCTGCATATCGTCTTTTACGCCCGGATTGGCAGGGAGCAGGGACAGTTCACCCTGGAGGAGGTCATCAATGGTATTTGCGATAAACTAATAACAAGGCATCCTCATATTTACGGAGACCCGGAAAAGGAGGGGCTTCTGAAGGTCAGCAATGAGGAGGATGTGAAGAAGAATTGGGAACAGTTGAAGTTGAAGGAGGGCAAGAAATCGGTGCTCAGCGGAGTTCCAAAGGGCCTCCCGGCCACAGTGAAGGCGATCCGGCTGCAGGAAAAGTCGGCCCAGGTAGGATTCGAATGGGAGGTACCGGAGCAGGTATGGGACAAAGTGAAAGAGGAAATGGACGAATTGCAGGAGGCGGTATCCCTCAGTGATCCGGAAAAAATAGAAGAGGAGTTCGGCGACCTGGTATTTTCCCTGATCAATTACGCACGGTTTTTGCACGTTGATGCGGAGAATTCCCTGGAAAGAACGAACCGGAAATTCATGGCAAGGTTTAACCGTATGGAGCAGGAANNGCAGGAACCTGGCTGATATGACCCTGGAAGAAATGGATAGCATCTGGAATATCATTAAGAAGCAAAAGTAAAAACCGCTTTATTGAAGTCTTTTCTGAAAAACATATTCAGCAGGAATATTTACCTCGTATTGGTGGCTGCAGGGCTGTTCTTCGCGGCTTCTCTCAGCAGGATGTATATGGATAGCAATGCTTCCATCCATCTTCTGCATAATTCCATAGAGTCCTTCCTGCAGAAAAGAGAGCGTGATTTCGTGAAGACCACGAATAATACTCTCTTACTGGAAAAGCTATGCGACCGGCAATTTACGCAACAGCAATTGGGCGAAATGGTCGATAAGAATTATGCGATCTTTCTCTATGAGAGGGATGGAGCCGGCAATGACAGCCTCCGATTCTGGAGTGACCAGCGTTCGCTGCCCTCTTCCGCGATCCTGAATGGCCCGGACAGCAGTAGTCTTGTCCACCTGAGCAACGGGCAATATGAATCTATAAAGAGGATCCTCCCGGGTCGAAGCGGAAGGACGATCGTTGCGGTTGCGCTGATTCCCATCCGTTACCAGTATTTCATTACCAATACCAACCTGCTGCCTGAATTTGTGGGGTTTTCCTCTGCAGAAAACAGGGTCCGTATCGTATCCGGCCCAACCGGGTATCCCGTTCATAACACGTCCGGGCAGGTCTTGTTCTACCTGGAAAAAAAGCAGGGCTATAATGCGGTTGCCAGCAATCTGCTGGTACCGGTCATGGTATTGATCGGCGTACTGTTGTGGTTGGTCGTCATTCACAACGTGGCGCATGCCATCACGGAGAAATTCGGCAACGCCTGGGGGATCGGGTTCCTGGTAGCGATCATCCTGTTGCTGCGGGGAATGAGCTATGCCTTTCCTTCCCTGTTGAACCTCCGCCAATATGAACTCTTCGATCCGACTATTTACGGCGCCAGTTATATCCTGCCTTCGCTCGGAGATCTTCTTATCAATTCCTTCCTGCTCTGCTGGATCATCCTGTTTATTAAAAGAGAGATCGGGGAATATGTGATCCCGCTATCGATCCGGCGGTGGAGGAACTGGCTGGCCATCGTATTCGTGCTGGGGATACTGGTCATCACGACCCTTATCTTCGCCAATACGGTGCAAACCCTGGTATTGGATGCCAAGATCTCTTTCAATGTCACCAATTTTTTCAGCATCCTGAATATATACAGCTTCATCGGGTTTATCGTGCTGGCGGGGATGGCCCTGGGTTATTTTTTCCTGTCCCAGGTACTGTTCCGGCTCGTTACCCTGCTGATCAGCCAGCTCTCTATCGTGCTGTATATCCTGATTGCATTCATGGGTCTCCTCGTGGTGACATTCATCAGGGATACCGGGGTGGTGGAGCTGGATATTTTCGTATTGGTCTGGCTGCTGGCTTATGTCTGGCTCATGCAACGAAAAATTTTTTCTGACCTGCATTTCCGGTTGAACGTTTCCGAAGTATTGTTCTGGTTGTTTGTTTTTTCTGCCTCGATCTCTACGGTGATCATCTTCGAGAACCGGAAGATAGAGCTGGAACAGCGTAAGGGCATGGCGGGAAAGCTATCCGAGCTGGCCGATCCCTCCAGCGAAAAAGTGTTAAGTATCGTCTTAAGTTATATCGATAATGATTTTCTTTCTCCCAATTTCCGGCGTCTTAAGGATTCGGCTTCCAATATGAGCATCAAGGACAGCCTGATCAATACGAATTTCAGCCCCTATCAGGATAAATACGATTCGAAGATCTATACCTATGACGGCAATGAGAAGCCCCTTTTCAATAAGGACCCGGTATCCTACGATACCCTCAACACGATCTTAAAAGTGCAGGGTAAGACTACGGGTATCCAGGATCTCAGGTATATCGAAAAATCCTATGATCGCTTCACCTACATTTATAGAAAAGCGGTCACAGACAGCTCGCAAAAGGTGATCGGGTATATGTTCGTATTGTCGGAGCCGAAAAGTTATAAAAGCGATGCCCTGATCCCGGAGCTTTTCACGCAGAAAAAGGAATATTTGCCGGAATACTCGCCTATTTATTCTTATGCCCTTTACAACAAGCGGGAATTGATCGATCACTATAGCGATTATCAGTTCCCCACCCACCTGTCGGAAGATCAGATCCCTAAAAGCGATTTTACGCAAATAAAGAACGGATCTTACGACGAGTTATGGCACCGCGTAACGGCCGATAATATCGTAGTCATCGTGAAAAAGGACAATATCGCCATCGAAGCCCTCACCTTATTCTCCTACCTTTTCAGCGCTTTCCTATTCCTGGTGGCTTTGTTCCGGCTAACCGCCTTATTGATCTGGTCGCGCCTTCACTGGAGCCAGTTGAAGACATTCTGGCAACTCAATATCCGTTCGCAGATCCATACCTCGATCATTTTCATCAGCCTGTTCTCTTTCTCGGTGATCCTGGTGACCACGATCTTTTTCTTCAGGAACCGGTATGACCGTAATAATAAGGACCGCCTGGGCCGTGCCATCCAAATCATGGCCAAAGAGGTGGAAAGTAAGTTGGATTCACACTCCGATTTTCAAGATCCGTTAAAATTGTATGATCCTGCTTCCCGTGAGAAGTTGGAGAAGTTGATCGATGAGGTGGCAGAGATACATGGGATGGATGTAAACCTCTATGATCTGGACGGAAACCTCCAGGTCTCCTCCAACCCCCTGGTCTATAACAAGGGGATCCTGAGCAAAGAAATGCATCCCCTGGCCTTTTATAACCTGCACGAACTAAGGTCGGTGCATTATACCAACCAGGAGCAGATGGGCGGCGTCACCTATCTCAGCATTTATTGTCCTGTGCGGGATGTCAATGGGAACTCCTATGCCTATTTGAATATACCCTCCTTCACCACGCAGGATGAATTAAAGGAAGAGATCTCCAATTTCCTGGTGACGATCATCATACTCAATGCCTTTATTTTCCTGATAGCCGGAACGATCGCCTTGTTCCTCACCAATGGCATCACTTCTTCCCTTACGCTGATCTCCGAGAAGATGCAACAGCTCAATCTCGGCAAGACCAATGAGGTGATCGAGTGGAAAAGGAACGATG
>PLXD01000193.1 GCA_003151295.1 Chitinophagaceae bacterium
GAGGTGGGTGTGATCCCTTCCTTTTCAAAGAATTCGATGACCTCTTTTCTGGCTTCCGGTTTCAGGAGCCGTCCGATGACATATTTTTCCCCTTCCAGGTCGGCCCTCACCCCGGGGTTCTCTAAAAATATCTTTTTTTCTCTCTCCAGGAAGATCAGTCCAAGGTAGGCGGCACCCAGGTCCCCGCTACAGCATAGGAGGTCCCCCTTTTTGGCGGTGCTGCGCTTTACAAATTTATCCGGTGCGACTTCACCGATCGCAGTCACGGAGATAATAAATCCTTTTTGCGATGAGGCCGTATCGCCTCCAACCAGGTCGACGCCGTATTTTTCGCAGGCTGCGTAAACCCCTTCATAGAACTCGTCCAATGCCTCCAGGCTGAAACGGTTACTGATGCCCAGGCTCAGCATAATCTGGGTCGGCGCCCCATTCATCGCGTATATGTCGCTCAGGTTGACGATCACGGATTTATATCCCAGGTGTTTGAGNNGAGGGTCTGCTTTTAGAAATGATCGATAACAGCTGCATCATCCCCCACGCCCAGGACACTCGAAACATTCTGCAGTTCGATATTCCGAGTAAGGTGTTCGATCAGGCCGAACTCTCCCAGGGACGATATTTCAGTTCTTGACTCAGACATTTCCATTGACGCAGTTTAGTAGTTCATCATGAATTTTTCCGTTGGTGGCCACAATATGGGGCTGATAGGGGGAATACCTTTTGCCGGTAAAATCCGAGACTCTTCCGCCTGCTTCTTCCACGATCAGGAAGCCTGCGGCGCTGTCCCAGGCTTGCAGCTTGTGTTCATAGAAACCATCGAAACGACCCGCTGCGACCCAACACAGATCCATGGCTGCGGAACCCAGCCTGCGGACCGGAACGCCATTGCGGATCAGCCGGGAGAAAACTTCCAGTGGACCGTTGGGCTGATCCAGGTAAGTATAAGGGAATCCCGTTACCAGGCAGGCTGATCCGACGGATGTTTCCCCGCTCACCCGGATCTTTTTATCATTCAGGCTTGCGCCATATCCTTTTTGGGCAAAATAAAATTCGTTGATAAAGGGGTTGTAGACCACTCCCATGATCATTTCTCCATCCTGTTCCAGGGCGATCGATACACAGCAGATCGGGATCCCATGAGCAAAATTGACGGTACCATCGATGGGGTCGATGATCCATTTATAATTGGAATTCGTAACGATCTCCCCGGCTTCTTCACTCAGGATAAAATGGTCCGGGTAATCATTTTTTATCACTTCGAAAATTGCTTTTTCCGATGCATAATCCGCTTCCGTAACCAGGTTATTGATCCCTTCTTTGTTGGAGATCTTGAATTCACCCTGGAAGTAATGCTGCATAATCCGGGCTCCTGCCTCGGAAGCCCGGATGAGGGTTGATTTTAACATACCGCAAAGATAGTGCGCCCTCCCCGAACTGCGATCCTGAACTTCGGCATCGGGTTATTTGTTGACGCTCCCCATCATGGATTCCGGGTAACGCAGCCCCGCTGCAGCACCTTTAGGGGCGATCCTGTCGATTTCTTCCAATTCCTCAGCGGTAAGCCGGACAGTAAGCGCACCGGCATTTTCTTCCAGGAAAGGGATGCGTTTGGTGCCGGGAATGGGGAAAATATGATTGCCCTGGGCCATTACCCAGGCCAGCGCCAACTGGGAGGTAGTACATCCTTTCAGGGAGGCCATTTGTGTGATTTTCATGACGAGATCCAGGTTCCTGGCGAAATTTTCTCCCTGAAAGCGGGGCGAGAAACGACGATAATCATCTGCGTCGAGGTCTTCGAATTTTTTTATCTGGCCGGTTAGAAAACCCCTTCCGAGGGGGCTGTACGCGACAAAAGCGATCCCCAGATCGCGGCAGGTAGTGAGGATTCCGTCCTCGGGGTCGCGGGTCCATAAGGAATACTCCGTTTGGACAGCCGAAACCGGGAATATGGCATGCGCTCTTTTCAGGGTATTTACGGTCACCTCCGACAAGCCGATCCCTCTCACCTTTCCTTCCTTCACCAATTGCCCCATCGCTTCGACTGTTGACTCTATCGGGGTGTTCGGATCCACCCGGTGTAAATAATATAGGTCGATCCAATCGGTGTTCAGTCTTTTCAGGCTCGCTTCACAGGCTGACCTGACATAGGCGGGGCTGCCATCGAAAGCTCTTTTGGTCGGATCCGACGGGTCCCGGACAATCCCGAACTTGGTAGCCAGGGTGATCTGATCTCTTTTTCCTTTCAGGGCCTTGCCTACCAATACTTCATTTAAATGGGGGCCGTATGCATCGGCCGTATCCCAGAAATTAATGCCCAATTCCCAGGCTCTGTGAAGGGTCCTGAGTGATTCCTCATCGTTGCGGGCTCCGTAGAACTCGCTCATGCCCATGCNNGTAATCCAATGCTATCCCCATGCTATCCATTATCATCGTAAATTATAATGTTAAATATTTCCTGGAGCAGTGCCTTTGTGCTGTAGAAAAAGCACTTCGGCTGCATTCCCGCCAGGCCGAGATCCTGGTCGTGGACAATGACTCCCGGGATGGCAGCCTGGGATACCTGGAGCCCAGGTTCCCCGCCGTACGGTTCATTATCAACCGGGAGAATACGGGCTTCGCCAGGGCGAATAACCTGGCGCTGGCCAGCGCCAGGGGGGATTATATATTATTCCTTAACCCGGACACTATTATTGCCGAGGACAGCCTGGAAAAAACGATTGCATTTCTCGCCGCCGAACCTGCTGCGGGGGCGGCCGGTCTGTGCATGATCGATGGCGGTGGCCATTATCTTNNTGTCAGGACTAACGGCCTTGTTCCCTCATTCCAGTCTGTTAGCCGGATATTACCTGGGCGGCAGCGACGACACAAAGTATGGGCCTGCGCCCATACTTTCCGGCGCGTGTATGCTGGTTAAAAAAGAGGTGCTTGAGCGCACGGGAGGGTTCGATGAACAATTTTTCATGTATGCGGAAGACATAGATCTGAGTTACCGGATCGGCCTGGCAGGCTACACGAATTATTATATTGCCGATGCAACGATCATCCATTTTAAAGGAGAGAGTACCCGAAAGGACGCCCGGCACGTAAAATTATTTTATAAGGCGATGAGCCAGTTCACCCACAAATACTTTAAACAGGGTCTCGCTGTATTGTTTGCTTTTTTGATGGATTTCGCAATTGGATTCGGGGCGGCGGTAATGGCGCTTTTGCAGCTTTTCAAACGGGAACCCAAGACCCCATCGGCCGAAGGCACTCGTGCCACCTATATAATGGGGGACCCCCAGGCTGTGACCAAGCTTAAAGAAAGGCTAGCAGCCGGCAAAAGGAGGATCGTGGAGAATCCGGAAATGGCCCGGGAGATCCTGTTTTGCGAAGGAATGGACTTCTCTTTCAAAAGGATCATAGAGGAGATGCGCAAAAGGCCAGGGTTCATCTATCTCATTCATGCATCCGGTAGCGGCTGCATTGTCGGGAGCCATTCCGGCAATGAAAAGGGGGAATTGATCATATTGTAGTTCTTTTCCCGCTGACCTTAAAGAGATCCGGAAGTGTTTTTCGCGTAAGCCACAGAATGACCACTAAAAATAGGAACCAGGCTACGACCAGGAGGGGAGTGCCCTCCCAAAGAGGTTCGGCCAGGAATCCTTTTGCCAGCAGTTTATTCATGCAGTAGGATACGATGAATCGGTCGGGATACATAGGAAGCAGGAGAAAAGGGAAAAAAATCAGCAATCTCGGCAACCAGCCGGGTAATATCATGAGCGCTCTTATCAGGGGAATGATGGTTAGGGCCAACACCACCAGTAAGCCTGCTAAAGCTACGAAGTGACGGTTGCTGCCATCATCCTGCTGGAAGATCTGTCTCAGCCCAAACGTTTCATCTCCGCCACCCACTGCCGCCGCCAGTATCCTGACAATGGGCAGGGCGCTGAAAAGAAGGGAGAAGCCCAGGGACTTTCTTTTTGGGGAGCTTCGGGGATTCATCAGCCACCAGCCTATCCAGATGACAATATAAGTGACCACGGGCCCGGCAAACCAGGCCATGGCCTGGTATTCTGTTTCAGCGTTGCAATGGCTGCAGTAAGTCCAGTAATCGAAGGCCCGGGTGCCCCAACAGCCGCAGATATCTCTTGCCGCAATCACGTGCGCCCAGTCATGGAGTTCATGTACCAGAAAGACAAGAGATAGAAAGGACAGAACGTAACCCGGGCTTAATTTGAGTTTCATCCGTTAATAATTGTCTTTTAATGGTCGAATGGATCTTACCATCATTAAATATAGTAAAAATAGGCATGCGTAGCAGTGATCTTCATCGATAGAATACCTGCTTATCCGCCTTGTGGGACAATTATAATTAATCCTTCATTATATTTCCCTCCAATAGCTTAATTTTGGTCGCAACCAACAACACCTTTCTTCAATGGCGTTGATTGAAATTCAACTACCCAATTCGCTGGCAAAAGCTTTGCGGTTGCCCCAGAAATCTCCGAGGCGGCAGCAGAGCAAGGTATTGAGAAAACTGCTCCGGAAAGCGAGGTTTACCGAGTTCGGACAGCAATACCGGTTTGATGAGATCCTGCTCAGCCGTAATCCCGGTAAAAAATTCCAGGAGCTCGTTCCTATTTTCGACTATAATAAGATCTATGAGGGATGGTGGGATAAGACCCTGGAAGGCCAGGCTGATGTATGCTGGCCCGGAAAGATCAAGTATTATGCCCTTTCATCCGGCACCTCGGAAGCAGGCAGCAAATACATTCCCATCACCAATGACCTGCTGCGGGGAAACCGCATTGTCATGATCAAGCAGTTGCTCACCCTTCGTAACTACCACGATATTCCCGTGAAGAGTATCGGCAAAGGCTGGCTCATGATCGGGGGGAGTACCGACCTGCAAAAGGGTCCGGGCTACTATGCCGGCGACCTGAGTGGCATAACCGCTAAAAAAGTACCGTTCTGGTTCTCGCCCTTCTATAAGCCGGGCAAAAAGATCGCCCGTACAAAGGATTGGACCCGGAAATTGGAAGAAGTCGTGAAAGGGGCTCCCGATTGGGACATTGGTTTCGTGGTGGGTGTTCCGGCTTGGATTCAAATATGCATGGAGAAGGTGATCGAGCGCTATAACCTGAAGAACATCCATGAGATATGGCCCAATCTCGGCTTTTTTGTACACGGCGGCGTGTCCTTTGAACCCTATAAAAAAGGATTTGAGAAGCTTTTGGGCAAACCCATTACCTATATCGAGACCTACCTGGCATCGGAAGGATTTATCGCCTACCAGGACCTTCAATATGGAAAGGGTATGCGACTGGTCACGAATGAACATATTTTCCTGGAATTTGTACCTTTTGACGATAAGAATTTCGACCAGGAAGGGAATCTGGTAGAGAATCCCGAAGCATACCTGATCCATGAGGTAGAGGAATCGAAAGACTATGCGCTGCTGTTGAGTACCAGTGCAGGAGCCTGGCGTTACCTGATCGGGGATACCGTTCGCTTCGTGGATAAGGAACGTTGCGAGATCATCATCACGGGTCGGACCAAACATTTTCTAAGCCTGGTGGGAGAGCACCTGAGTGTGGATAATATGAACAAGGCTGTACAACTGGCCAGTGAAGAACTGAATGTATCTATTCCCGAATTTACGGTAGCCGGCATTCCCCATGGCTTATTTTTTGCTCATCAATGGTATTTGGCCAGTGATGACAAGGCCGATCCGGAAGCCCTCCGCCAGAAGATCGATAATAAACTGAAAGAGTTGAATGATGATTATGCGGTAGAAAGGAATAACGCATTGAAAGATATTTATGTAAAAGTGCTGCCCGAGGCGAAATTTATGGAGTTCATGAGTCTTAAAGGGAAAATCGGGGGGCAACATAAGTTCCCGCGGGTATTAAAAGGCAAAATGCTCTTGGACTGGCAACGGTTTTTGGAAACGGGGAGCCTATAAAATTAGTTGCGGGGAGACCCATTACAAAAGATACTATTATGATGGAGGCCATATTGAAAGGATTAGCTTTGGGATTTGTCCTGGCCCTGTCCGTAGGGCCTATTATTTTTACGATCATCAAACAAAGCCTTAATAACGGATATAAAGGAGGGTTCAGTTTCGTTGCAGGGGTGTGGGTTAGCGATATCCTGCTAGTCGTGTTGAGCAATACGCTGACGGTTCTCGTTTCTAAAATGCTGGAACATACGCGGACCATTGCGTTTGGAGGCAGCGCTTTCCTGATAGCGATGGGCGTCTATTTTGTCTTCTTTAAGAAAGTGACACTCGCCCCCGACGGAGAGGGAAGTACGGTCCGTTTCCGGAAAAGGGATGTGGCTAAGATTTTTGCGTCGGGGTTTATTATCAATACGCTTAACCCCGGGGTCATACTTTTCTGGCTGGGAAATGCTACGGTACTGTCTTTAAACCATTCTTTAAAAGAAAGGATCATTATATTTTCCGTGTGCCTGCTGGTGAATATGAGTGCGGATGTTGGAAAAGTCATGATGGCCGGGCGCCTGGGTAAGAAATTGACCCTGCATAACCTCTCCATCATCAACAGGATCTCCGGCACTATCCTCATAGGTTTCGGTATCGCCCTTCTGTGGGGTGTTATCTTCTTTGCAAAAAAAATCAGCTAATATTAACAATCGGCTGACGTTAACAATATGCTTGCAATTCGACTTAGTAAGTTTGATAATCTTCTTCTCTCATGAAAAGAATCTTTTTCTTTCTCTGCTTTCTGCCTTTTTTGAGCCGGGCTCAAACAACGGACCTGCTGGTGCTCAAGAAGAACGGAGGCCATGTGCAGACCTATACCGTGGGCATGGGGCTTACTATGGAGACCATTTACCATCAATGGCTCTCGGGAACGATCACAGATATGCGAAATGACACTGTGTTTCTTGACGGCGCGCCTTTTAGTTACAAAGAGATCGCTGCCATCAGTAATGATCGCACAGGCTTGAATTATGCTGCGGACGGAACCATCCTAATGATCGCCGGCGGAGGTGTATTCGTCCTGGGTGCCGTGAACGGGATGATACGGAAGGACCCGGCGAATGTTTGGTATACGACTACCAGTTATATTACGGGCGGGGTCCTCCTGGTGGGAGGCTGGCTGCTGAGAAAGGCGGGGATCAGGAAATATTATATGGGCCATAAATATAAGCTGGACTATCTTTCCCTGAGAGCAGATAAAAAGGGGTGATCATTGCCAAAAAAGATGCAAATTTGAAGAGTTGACCCGGAGCGTTGAAAATCGAATCCCCCAATTAATATCGGATGGCGTTTAAAAACAAGGGGCTGATCCCCCGGATCTGGAAATGGATCAAACGGATCTTTGTCTTTTTGTTTTTTTTCCAGTTTTTCTACCTGCTGCTCCTGAAATGGGTGGATCCCCCAATCACGCTCACCCAATTGGGCAGCCTGCTAAGCGGGGATGGCCTGAAGCGCGATTACACAGGTATGAAAAATATATCTCTCTACGCCAAGCTGGCCGTGATCTCTTCCGAAGACCAGCTTTTCCCGGACCATGATGGATTCGATTTCAAGTCGATCGAGAAAGCCATGAAGCACAACCAGAAAAGCAAATCCCTCCATGGAGCCAGCACCATCAGTCAGCAGGTCGCAAAAAATGTATTCCTCTGGCAGGGAAGGAGCTGGATCCGAAAGGCGCTGGAAGTGTATTTCACTTTTATGATCGAGTTGCTTTGGGGTAAGAAGCGGATCCTCGAACTCTACCTGAATATCTCCGAAATGGGCAAGGGGATCTATGGTATCGAGGCGGCAGCCCGGCATTATTATAATAAACCGGCCAAAAACCTTACCCGCCAGGAAGCG
>PLXD01000591.1 GCA_003151295.1 Chitinophagaceae bacterium
TGGATCCGTAAGTCCGGGTCACCCGGATCTCGGTGTTCGACGGGAAGGTCTTTATATAATTGATATAGGAGCGATCGGAAATAGGACCGCCCAGGCTGAACTGGCGTTTCTGAGCGGGGGAGAGAGAGATGATCTGGTTGTCCCCCTTGAAAAAATCCGTGACTTCGATGACGGTCCCGCTGGTGTCTTTTGCGGCGGTCTTTATGTCAAAGGCGGCGGCGATCGGCTCCAGGTTGGAATTTTTCACGGCCTGGTAGATGGGCAGGGTATCGGAGGCGGTATTGACAAAGACGACTACGCGGATAAAGACCTTGTTTTCCGGCCCTTTTTCGAAGCGGAGCACCTGCTCGTTGCTTTCCTCCCCGCCATAACCTGCCCCGGTGGCTGTTTTAGCGACGCGGGTGATGGCCAGTATCTCCCGGCCGAACAGGGAGTCCGGTATTTCGAAATACCATTTGTCATCGACTTTATGAACGGTAAACAGACCGGTGAAGCGAAGGGATTTATCGGTAATCAGCTCCTTAAAGTACCGGGGGCCGTACTTTGAAAGCAGGGCGGGGATAACTATGGGTGTATTTCCATTGGTGGGCGCAGGCTGGTTGGCAGGTCTTTTATCTTGCGGATGAAGGCGGGAAGCGGCGAGGGTAAAAATGATCAGCGGCAGCAATCGAATGAGATGGATCTTACGGGCCATGAAAAAAAAATATTAAGAAATGAAGATAACTAAATCAGCATTATAAAATGTGGTAGATTTACACGGAAACCGGTGTGCCAGCCGAAGTCACGGGGGGCTGGAATGTGTCGCAGCAGGCTCTTTGCTGTTATTCGGTGAGGCAACAATAATTTGAATTAGGCTTTGGATTGTACTTTGGATAAATTCCTTATCTTGTGAGGCCTTTTAAAATTTTTCTCGTCCAATTACGCCCGTTGAAAAGCTTTTTTGCTTAGAATTGTACAATCAATTTCTATTACATACTTCTAATTATTAAAACACACTAAAAACAAACGATCATGGCTGAAACAAAACCGACTGCAGTGTCCGCAGCTAAAAGTTCTACATCCGTTCAACCGAAGAAAAGAGGCAATTCTATTTCATGGGTAGCACCTTTAGTGTGTCTCATTGTAGGTTTTATTCTCTGGAGGTTTGTCATCGGCTCCGACAGCAACTTCACGCATCCAGATCCGACAGGCGGGTTCCATCCTAATCAACAGGGACCTAAATCCGGTCTTTCGCGTATGTACCAGGGTGGTGTCATCGTTCCGATCTTACTGGGAGCGCTGCTGACCGTACTGACCTTTGTTATCGAGCGTTTCCTGACCATTTCGAAAGCTACAGGGAATGGTAATATTGCCGAGTTCATCCGTAAGGTGCAATACCATCTGGCGAATAAGAATGTGGATGCTGCCATTACAGAATGCGACAAGCAGAAAGGAAGCGTCGGGAATGTGATGAAAGCAGGTCTGCGCAAGTACAAAGAAATGATCACCAATGGTGAACTGGATACCGAGCAGAAAGTGCTGGCCATCCAGAAAGAAGTGGAAGAAGCTACTTCCCTTGAGTTGCCTATGCTGGAAAAGAACCTGGTATTCCTGTCGACGATCGCCTCTGTAGCTACCCTGATGGGCCTGCTCGGTACGGTTATCGGGATGATCACTTCCTTTGCCGCGCTCGGTGAAGCAGGTGGAGGCGAAGCCGCTCAGAAACTTTCCGAAGGTATTTCCGAGGCATTGTATAACACAGCCTTGGGTATCGGCACTTCCGCCTTCTCGATCATCATGTATAACATATTCACTACCAAGATCGATGGGATCACTTATGGTATTGATGAAAGCGGCTTTACCCTGACACAGAGCTTTGCTTCTTTGTATAAATAAGCCTAAAGCGAAGCGGGGAAAGAAATTGCATGTTTTTTGCAGAAAAGTTATGGAATTCCAGGATATAGGAATCTCATATGCGGATTTGCACTCAAATAATTCAAAAAACTGAAAAATGCCTAGAGCCAAAATTCCACGAAAGAGCACAAGTGTTGACATGACCGCTATGTGCGATGTGGCTTTTCTGTTGCTGTCATTCTTCATCCTGACGACCAAGTTCAAGCCCAGCGAGGCACTATCTGTGACCACGCCCAGTTCTGTCTCTTCCAAGGTAGCCCCTGACAAAGACGCCGTGCTGATCACGCTGGACAAGGAGGGGAGGGTCTATCTTTCCGTGTCCGATGGGAATGTTGCGCAGAAACAGGATATTATCGATGCCCTCAATACTTCTAAGAACCTGGGTCTTTCCGATGCAGAAAAGGCGGCATTCGTCAAGAAGGCCGATTCTTATATCGGTGTTCCCTTCAGTCAACTGAAGTCCTACCTGGACAAGACCCCCGAAGAGTTGAAAGCCATCCAGTTACAGGGTATTCCTGTCAAGGACAGCACCAATAATGAGCTAACCGATTGGATCGCAGCGGCTGTCACCGCCTTCCAGGGTACCAAGATGAACCTGCTGGTAAAGGGTGACGATAATGCGAAGTATCCTTCTTTCCAGGGAGTAATCAGGGCTTTTAAGAAGAATGACCAGCTGAAATTCCAATTGATCACCAGCCCGGTGGCCGCCCCAAGGGGATCCGAATTGTATAAAATACAAGAGGCAAGTGGCAGTAAGAGCTCTGAATAGAGTAAAGAAATTTCGATTTTAGTAACTTAAAAAGTGTTGTTATGGCAGAAGTAGATACTTCAGGCGGTGGTGGCCACAAAAAAGGCGCCGGCGTCAAAAAAGCAAAAAAGCTGTCCACCCGTGTGGATCTCACCCCCATGGTGGATCTGGGGTTCCTGCTGATCACTTTCTTCATCTTCACCACGACCATGAGCCAGCCGACGGCCCTGAAGCTAAACCTGCCGAAGGACACGGACAAGCCGGACGAGCAGAACAAGCTGAAGGAATCTGCGGCATTAACGGTGATGATGGGCAAACAGGATAGGGTGTATTATTATGAGGGACTGGATCCCACCAAGATACAGGCTTCGGATTTCAAAGGGATTCGCGATGTGATCCTGAATAAAAAAAGAAGCACGGATTCCAAGGATTTCATGGTGATCATCAAGCCGACCCAGGATGCTACCTATAAAAACACGGTGAACATGCTCGATGAGATGAAGATCGACGACGTCAAGCGGTTCGCTATGGTGGATATCACCGCCGACGAGTATAAACTGGTATTGTTAACGGAACAGGCAAACGGAATAAAATAAACGGGTCAGGATGTATGGAATCCTGCTTATTCCGAGTCTGATCTTATAAACCATTCAAAATGGACGTAAATAAAATATTAAACGCCGATATCCTTGATATCATTTTCGAGGGTCGCAATAAGGAATATGGCGCTTATGAACTGCGCAAGACCTACAATAAGCGCCTGACACAGGCTCTTATCGCGGTGGCTGCACTGATCCTGTTGCTTTTCCTGGGATATGTCCTGTCCAACCTGGACGGCGGTAAGAAGAAGCAGGCCATGGTAGTCCAGGACGTGCAGTTAGAAGAGGTCAAGGAAGAAAAGAAAAATGAGCCGCCTCCGCCTCCGCCGCCTAAGGTAGAGCCGCCCAAGGTGGAAATCGCCAAGTTCACGCCTCCCAAGATCGTTCCGGATAAGGATGTGAAACCCGAAGAAAAACCACCCGAACAGGATAAACTGGAAGACACCAAGATCGGTACCGTCAACCAGGAAGGGGTAAAGGATGAAGGCATTACGGCGCCTCCCGTGTCTGACGGCAAGGGTGTGGTGGAAGCCCCCAAGGACAACACGGATTATGATAAGACCTTTACCAAGGTGGAGATCGAGTCCGACTATCCCGGGGGTGCCGCACAGTGGCTGCGTTATCTTACGAAGAACATGCGCTATCNNTGCAATGTGAGCGATGTACAGACTATCAGCGGTCCGACCGAAGGAGGCCTGCGCGATGAAGCGATGCGTGTTATCAGGAAGAGTGGTAAATGGACGCCCGCCATTCAGAATGGCCGCCAGGTGAAATCTTATAAGAAGCAACCAATCGTGTTTAAATTGGAAGCCCAGTAGTATTTCATACCGATAATTTTTCGTTATAGCGGGTAGCACTACCCGACGTAAAATAATTAGATAGAATTTGGATAGAATCCTCCCCCCGCTTTGCGAGGGGAGGATTTTTTTTGCTTTATGGAATTCGACCGGATCGGGGTCTAATAGGAAACTCTATTCATTATGGAAGTCAACAAAATTTTGAATGCCGACATCCTCGATATCATCTTCGAGGGGCGCAATAAGGAATACGGAGCGTATGACTTGCGCAAGACTTATAACTGGCGCCTGACCAAGGCGCTCATCGGGGTAGCCCTCCTGCTCCTGTCTCTCTGGCTGGGCTATACGCTGTCGAATCTTCACTCCGGTAAGAAGCTGCAGGCTCCGCCCATTACGGATGTAGACCTGACGAAGATCGCGGAAGCGAAGATCCAGCCTCCTCCGCCACCACCTCCCCCGCTCAGGACAGTGCCTCCCCAGGTAGCAATGAAACAGTTCACCCCTCCGTTACTTGTCAAGGAAGACGTGAAGGAAGACGAGAAACCACCGGAACAGGATCAACTGAACGACACGAAGATCGGTACCGTTAACATTGATGGGCAAAAAGACGAAGGGATCACTGCACCGCCGGTTTCCGATGGCAAGGGCGTGGTGGAAGCACCTGTAGACAACATAGATGATCGTAAAATTTTCACCAAGGTAGAGATCGAATCTTTCTATGCGGCGGGCGATCCGCAGTGGCGGCGTTACCTGGGGAAGAACATGCGCTACCCCGAAGAGGCGCAGAACAACGGAATCCAGGGTACGGTGGTGGTGCAGTTCATCGTGGACATGGAAGGCAATGTGAGCGATGCACATGCCGTCAGCGGTCCCACAGAGGGCGGTCTGCGGGAAGAAGCGGTCCGGGTGATCATGAAAAGTGGTAAGTGGACGCCCGCTATTCAGANNCCCACAGCCACCTTTTGCAGTGGTGTTGCGTCCGCGTACTATCTTTGCAGCATGTTAGGAAAATTGACAGGATGGGGCGATACGATCGTAGCATTGGCGACGCCACCGGGGATCGGCGCCATCGGCGTCATCCGGCTTAGCGGCTCCCGTAGCTGGGAGTTGATTGATGGACTTTTCCCCGCGAAGGATCTGTTACAACAGCTTCCGCATACCCTTCATGTCGGTTATCTGAAGGAAGAGGAAACCCTGTTGGATGAAGTGGTGATCTCCCTTTTCCGGGGTCCCCGCTCGTATACCGGCGAGGATGTCGTGGAAGTCTCCTGTCATGGGTCGCCTTTCGTCCAGGAACAGGTCATCCGTGCTTTCTTGCGCAAAGGCGCGCGTATGGCAAGACCAGGGGAGTTTACCCAGCGGGCATTTTTGCAGGGCAAGCTGGACCTGACACAGGCTGAGGCGGTGGCCGACCTGATCGCCAGCAATACCGATGCAGCCGCCAAAACGGCCCTTAACAGCATCCGGGGCGGTTTTTCAAGGGTATTGAAGGAATTGCGGGATCACCTGCTTAGCTTCTCGCCGCTGATCGAATTGGAGCTGGATTTCTCCCAGGAGGACGTGGAATTTGCAGACCGCACCCGGTTTTACCAGCTGATCGGGGAGGCGGAAGTGACAACCCGGGCCTTGTTGCAGTCATTCCGGTTGGGAAATGTGATCAAGAACGGGGTGCAGGTTGCGATCGTCGGCAAGCCCAATGCCGGAAAGTCCACCCTGCTGAATACGTTACTGAATGAGAATCGGGCTATTGTCAGTGAGATCGCCGGCACCACGCGTGATACGATCGAGGAGACGCTGAATATCGACGGGATCTTATTCCGGCTGATCGATACGGCGGGTATTCGCCNNATCGGCGTGGAGCGGAGCCTGGAGAAGATGGAGCTGGCCGACATCATCGTCTACCTGTTCGATGTGAACGATCCGGTGGAAGAGATACACGGTCGTTGGACGGAGCTGGTGCAGCAGAAAAAGACCTTCCTGCTGGTAGCCAACAAGACCGATACGATCGGGGAAGATCGTGCGCGTGCCCTTTTCCGTGAGATCCCGGAGATCCTTCCGTCTATCGTGTTCATTTCCGCACGCGAGCAGCAGCAAATCGCCATACTGAAAGAAGCACTTGTTGCCCAGGTACTTCAGGGCGCCATAAAGTCCGAGGATACGATCATCACCAATGCACGTCACTACCAGGCTCTCCAACAGGTTGCTCAATCCCTCTCCGACATCCACCAGGGCCTTGATACACGTTTGCCCGGCGNNGCTGTCTGCATTATCTCGGCGAGATCACCGGCGAGATCACATCCGAAGATCAGCTGGATTACATATTTAGTAAGTTCTGTATTGGGAAGTAACCGGGGCGCGGGCGGCGCACGGTAATAGTCACCATGGGATTTTGGTCGCCCCCGGCGCCGCTTGCCCACAAGGCGACTATTTTATATTAACATGATGACATCTCAATGGATTACCGCTTTGCCAGGTAGCTTAATGCCCCAATTCTAATCGAACTTGTGTAGACAATATTCCCGATTAGCACTTTGGGACATTAATAAATAAATAACTCTTCGGAATTTTCCGCCCATTTTTAGCGCTTTGCTTGTGTGGCACGCTTTTATCATTAATTCAGTCAATGAATTGCGAAAACGCTTCATCATAAAAACTAATCAAATGTATATTGGCATTGGCACCGTGGTTTTAATTGTGGTACTTTTCCTTATTTTCAGGAGAAGATAATTACATTTAATAGCTTTCGTTTGCAGTAATTTACTGGTGTTTTGTATTTGCCCTGTTTGACGGATAAACAGGATAACTGCCTCTTTCCAGCTCAATACTGCCCGAGGGAGAAGCGCTCAACTGTCCCAGCTTTTGCGCGTGAGGGCATTTACCGCATAATTCACGGCCCTGGCGGTCAACGCCATGTAGGTGAGCGAAGGGTTTTGCGTGGAAGTAGAGGTCATACAGGCCCCGTCCGTTACAAAGACATTTTTGCAGGCATGCATTTGATTCCATTTGTTCAACAGGGAGGTTGCCGGATCCTTCCCCATGCGGATACCGCCCATTTCATGGATATCGAGGCCTGGCGCCTGCCCGGAATCTTTTGTCTGGATGTTAGTGAACCCGGCCTTAGTTAACATCTCTGTCATCTCCGTAAAAAAATCATGGATCATCTTTTCCTCATTGTCCGTATAGCCGATATTGAATCGTAACAAAGGTATGCCCCACTCGTCTTTCTTTTCCGGATCCAGGCTAACATGGTTTTCCCTTCTCGGGATGGTCTCACCCATCATGCCGGCCCCAATTTTCCACGGACTCAGACCGGGATGTAATAGATTTTCTTTCAGGGCGGTTCCGACACCCTTTTCGTTTCGAACCGTGTCCCGCCAGCCGGAGATCGAAATCGCATAGCCTCTAAGGAAGTCCGTCTCCTGCCGGTGAAGGTTCCTGAAACGGGGCATATAAGCGTTGGTAGGTGTTTGGCCATCCGTCGTGCTGTCTGTAAAACCGTCGTATTCCGCTGTGACATTGGCCCGGTAATTATGAAATGCAACGAATTTGCCCAGCAGGCCATTGTCATTGCCCAATCCTCCGGGAAAGCGGTCGGAAATGGAATTCAACAATATCAGGTTGCTGTTCATTGTTCCCGCATTGACGAAGATCACCGGAGCATAATACTCGGACACCTCCTTCGTGTGGGTATCGATGACCCGTACGCCTTTCTNNGCGTAAGGTGACCGCTGCGCCCGGCCCAGGGAATGGTAGATGAGTTACTTGAAAAATAGCCGCCAAAGGGACACCCCCGCTGACATATATTTCTTTTCTGGCATTGGGCTCTCCCCTGCTGCAGGTGAATAGGCTGTGGAACGGTGAGATGGGCGCAACGGCCGTAAATGACATGACGGTCCTTGCCCTTGTATTCTATATCGACGACTTTCCGCAAATGATCTTCCACGCAGGTGAGGTCCAACGGGGGTAAGAATTCCCCATCTGGTAACTGCGGGAGACCGTCCCGGTTGCCGGAGATGCCGGCGAATTTCTCGACATGGCTATACCAAGGCGCCAGATCCTTATACCGGATAGGCCAATCTACCGCAAAGCCGTCCCTTGCCGGTCCTTCAAAGTCAAAGTCGCTCCAGCGTTGCGTCTGCCGGGCCCATAGTAAAGATTTTCCACCCACCTGGTAGCCGCGTATCCAGTCATAAGGCTTTTCCTGGACATATGGGTGCTCGGTATCTTTCACAAAGAAGTGCATCGCGTCTTCCTGGAATGCATAGCAGCGGCTTACCACTGGGTTGGCCTGCTGAATATCCAGCGGCACCTGCCCCTGGTGCTCGAATTCCCAGGGATATTTATTCGTCGTCGGATAATCTTTGATGTGCTTTA